>NZ_JBLRWA010000034.1:0-84653 GCF_048159585.1 Kitasatospora sp. SC0581
CTGCTGGCGGAGCGGCTGGGTGTGCCGCAGGTGACGCTGCTGTCGGAGGTGTCGGTCGAGGGCGGCGTGGTGAAGGGTCGTCGGGACGGTGACGCGGCGACGGAGCTGGTGGAGGCGGCGCTGCCGGCGGTGGTGTCGGTGACGGACCAGTCGGGTGAGGCCCGGTACCCGTCGTTCAAGGGGATCATGGCGGCGAAGAAGAAGCCGGTGCAGTCGTGGGACCTGGACGACCTGGGCATCGAGGCGGACGAGGTCGGTCTGGCGGGTTCGTGGACGGCGGTGGAGTCGGTGGCGGCGCGTCCGGCGCGGACCGCGGGCACGGTCGTCAAGGACGAGGGCGAGGGCGGCAAGTCGCTCGCGGGCTTCCTCGCCGACCAGAAGTTCATCTAGTCCCACCCGTTCGCGAACCCAACTATCGATCAGGAGCAACGAATCATGGCTGAGATCCTGGTTCTGGTGGACCACGCCGACGGCGCGGTGCGCAAGCCGGCCCTGGAGCTGCTGACCCTGGCCCGCCGTATCGGTGAGCCGTCCGCCGTCGTCCTGGGCGCCGGTGCGGCCGCGGCCGGCATCGCGGCGAAGGCCGGCGAGTACGGCGCGGCGAAGGTGTACGTCGCCGACGGCGCGGAGTTCGCCGACCAGCTGGTCGTCCCGAAGGTGGACGCGCTGGCGCAGATCGCCAAGGCGAACGACGTGGCGGCGGTGCTGGTGACGTCCTCCGGTGAGGGCAAGGAGGTGGCCGCGCGCGTCGCGCTGCGGATCGGCTCCGGCATCATCACCGACGCCATCGACCTGGAGGCCGGCGACGGCGGTCCGGTCGCCACCCAGTCGGTGTTCGCCGCGTCCTTCCAGGTGAAGTCCAAGGTCACCAAGGGCGCGCCGGTCATCACCGTGAAGCCGAACGCCGTCGCCCCGGAGGCCGCTCCGGCCGCCAGTGCGGTGGAGGACGTCGCCGTGGCGTTCACCGGCAACGCCGCCAAGGTCGTCTCGCGCACCCCGCGGGTGTCCTCCGGCCGTCCCGAGCTGACCGAGGCCGCGATCGTGGTCTCCGGTGGCCGTGGCGTCGGTGCCGCCGAGGGCTTCGGCGTGGTCGAGGAGCTCGCGGACGCGCTGGGCGCGGCCGTCGGCGCCTCGCGTGCCGCGGTGGACGCCGGCTGGTACCCGCACAGCAGCCAGGTCGGCCAGACCGGCAAGCAGGTCTCCCCGCAGCTCTACATCGCGGCGGGCATCTCCGGCGCGATCCAGCACCGGGCCGGCATGCAGACCTCGAAGACCATCGTGGCCGTCAACAAGGACCCCGAGGCCCCGATCTTCGAGCTGGTCGACTACGGCGTGGTCGGCGACCTCTTCCAGGTGCTGCCGCAGCTCACCGCCGAGGTGAAGGCCCGCAAGGCCTGATCCGCGCGGAAGGTTCGGAGGGCGTGGTGCCGGGTGCCCGGTGCCGCGCCCTCCGTCGTCCCCGGTCCTTCCCCGGCCTTCCCGGTCGTTCTCCGCCGTCGCCGGCCCCGCTCGCCGTCCCCGGCGCGCGGCGGGCCGGACGGCGGCCCGTAGAGTCGGCGCCGGCGCGTGGCGCACGGGCGCGGCGCGGTGGTGATGGACGAGGCGAGGACGGTGGCATGGCACTGCTGACGGCACTTCAGGGCGGTTTCGGCGACGCGGCGGACGCGCTGCGGATCGACGGTCGGACGCTCTCCCGGGAGGACCTGCTGGGCGCGGCGACCGCCGTCGCCGACCGGGTGGCCGGCGCCCCGGCGCTCGCGGTGCTCGCCCGGCCCACCGTCGAGACCGTCACCGCGGTGGTCGGCGGCCTGCTGGCGGGCGTCCCGGTGGTGCCGCTGCCGCCCGACTCGGGGCCCAAGGAGCGCGAGCACATCCTGCGCGACTCGGGCGCGGCGCTGCTCGCGCACGCCGTCGGGGAGGTGCTGCCGCAGGACACCTCGGTGGCCGGGCTGCCGGTCGACCCCGCGCGGCGCTCCACCACCAGCTACGCCGAGCCCGCCGCCGGGTCGACCGGCTTCGTGCTCTACACCTCGGGCACCACCGGCGCCCCCAAGGGCGTGGTGATCCGGCGCGAGGCGATCGCCGCCGACCTGGACGCCCTCGCCGCCGCCTGGCAGTGGACCGCCGAGGACACCCTCGTCCACGGCCTGCCGCTGTTCCACGTGCACGGGCTGCTGCTCGGCGTGCTCGGCGCCCTGCGCACCGGCAGCGGACTGGTGCACACCGGACGGCCCACCCCGGAGGGGTACGCGGCGGCGGGCGGCAGTCTGTACTTCGGGGTGCCCACCGTGTGGTCCCGGCTGGCGGCGGACCCGCAGGCCGCGGCCCGGCTCGCCCCGGCCCGGCTGCTGGTCTCCGGCAGCGCGCCGCTGCCCGTGCCGGTGTTCGAGAAGCTCGCGGCGCTCACCGGGCACGCCCCGATCGAGCGGTACGGGATGACCGAGTCGCTGATCACCGTCAGCACCCGGGCGGACGGCGAGCGGCGCCCCGGCAGCGTCGGGCTGCCGGTGGAGGGGGTCCGCACCCGGCTGGTCGGCGAGGACGGCGCGCCGGTGCCCAGTGACGGGGAGAGCGTCGGCGAACTCCAGGTCTCCGGGCCGACGCTGTTCAGCGGTTACCTCAACCGGCCGGACGCGGACGCCGAGGCGTGGACGGCGGACGGCTGGTTCCGCACCGGCGACGTCGCGGTGATCGGGGCGGACGGCTTCCACCGGATCGTCGGCCGCGCCTCGGTCGACCTGATCAAGAGCGGCGGCTACCGGATCGGCGCGGGCGAGGTGGAGGCCGCGCTGCGCGACCACCCGGCGGTCGCCGACGCGGCGGTGGTCGGCGTGCCGGACGAGGACCTCGGACAGGCGATCGTCGCGTACGTCATCCCGGACGGCGCCGTGACGGGGGAGCAGCTGACGGCCTTCGTGGCGGAGCGGCTCTCGGTGCACAAGCGGCCGCGCCGGGTCGTCCTGGTGCCCGAACTGCCCAGGAACGCCCTGGGAAAGGTGCTGAAGAAGCAGCTGTTGACGGAGGCCGGCGGCCGCTGAGGAGAGGGTGGTCGGACGCCCCCTCGGATGACGGGTGTTCACCCTGATGCGCCGTCGGTGCTCACCACCCGTGACCCTTCCATTGGCGCACTCCACTGCGCGCAGTGAGCGGACGCGTGCCTAACGTGACACGCAGGCAGGGCCGACCCCCCGGGCGGCACGCCGACGGCTTCCGGTCGCAGGACCGGAAGCCGCGGTGTGCCGGGCGGGGGCCCTGCCGACAAGCACGGCCAGTCCTGGCCGGTCACAGCAACCCGCTGCAAATCCGCAGCGATCCGCAGCGATCCGCAGCAGTGAAGGAAGTCAGCACGATGACCACCGTCAACACCGGCGCGCCGGAGGCCGCCGGCGAACCGACCGGGCAGCAGGACGCTGCCACCGTCCGTCCCTCCCGTCCGTCCCGCGGCGCGCGGCTCCGTCGGGGGATAGGCATGGTGGCCGTGATCGCGACCAGTGCGGGCCTGATCGGCCTCGGCACCGGTGTCAGCCCCGCGGCCGCCGAGCCCGCCCCGGCGCACGCCGGCTGGGACGGCTCCCGGTACTGGTTCAAGAACAGCCAGGGGCAGTGGCGCTGGACCTCGCACTACGACGTCTACGTGCAGCGCACCGGAGGCGGCTCCTCGTCCGCCGCCAGGACCACGACCACGTCCTCCGGCGGGATCACCCAGGGCTGGGACGGCTCGCGCTACTGGTTCCGCAACAGCAGGGGCGAGTGGCGCTGGACCTCGCACTACGACATCTACCTGGAGCGCACCGGAGGCGGCTCCTCCTCGGACTCCCCGGGCTACTTCGACGACTCGGTCGCCGAGGACCGGGACGTCGAGACCGCCGTGCAGTTCGCGCTCTCCCAGCTGGGCGTGCCGTTCCGCCGGGCCGGCAACGGGCCGGACGGCTACGACTGCTCGGGCCTGGTGCAGCAGTCCTTCCGGCGCGGCGGGATCAGCCTGCCGCGGGTGGCCAACGACCAGTACGCGGCGACCACGCCGATCGGGGCCGGCCAGCTGCGCCGCGGCGACCTGCTGTTCTGGTCGCCGGACGGGACCGCCCGGGGCATCCAGCACGTGGCCATCTACCTGGGCGACAACAGGTACGTCGAGGCCGCGCGGCCCGGGACCAACATCCGGATCTCGGGGATCAGCAGCGGCTACTACCCGTCGTACATGGGGCGCCCGTAGCGGGGTCGCCGTCCGCCCGTCGGGGGTGCCGGGTCCGCCCGGTGCCCCCGACGGGGGTGTCCTCGTCGGTCCGGGCCGAGCCCGGGGCGCGCGACGCCCGCTCGGCCCGACGCCCGGTCAGAGGTCCGTCGGGCGGGGCAGCGCGCCGCGGGCGCCGAGGCCGGTGACGGCGAAGGCCCCGGCGGCGACGGCGGTGGCGGCCGCGTCGGGCAGCGCGGCGCCGCGGGCGAGTGCGGCGGCGAGGGCGCCGCAGAAGGCGTCGCCGGCGCCGGTGGTGTCGACCACTCGGACGGTCGGGGCGGGCAGCCGGGTCGGCGTCCCGTCCACGACGACCAGCGCGCCCTCGCCGCCGAGGGTGACCACGGCGCCCTCGGCGTGTTCGGCCAGCGCCCGGGCGGCCCCGGTGACGTCGGCGGCGCCGGTGAGCTGGCGGGCCTCGACGGCGTTCGCGACGACCAGCGGGCGGCGTCCGGTGGGGCCGGCCTCCGGCAGGGTGCCGGCCGGGGCGGTGTTGTGCAGCCAGCGGGTGCCGCCCGAGGGGCCCGCGGCGGGCAGTGCGGCGGCGGTCGCGCGGATGCACTCCGCGGGGACCTCGTTGCTGGTCAGGACCACGTCGACGGGGAGCAGCCGGAGGCGGGCGAGCGCGGCGGTGACCTCCTCCGGGGTCAGGTGGGCGTTGGCGCCGGGGACGACGACGATGCTGTTCTCGCCGGCCGGGTCGACCATGACGATCGCCTGGCCGGTGGGCGCGTCCGGGTGGGTGAGCACGGCGCCCGTCTCGACCTGCGCGCCCCGCAGGTCGGCACGCGCCGCCTCGCCCTCGGCGTCCCGTCCGACCTTGGCGACCAGGTGCGTCGCCGCCCCCATCCGGGCCGCCGCCACCGCCTGGTTGGCCCCCTTGCCGCCGAAGCCCCGGGTGGCGGCGGTGGCGAGGACGGTCTCGCCGGGGGAGGGCAGCACGGGGCAGCGGAGGATGCGGTCGGTGTTGACCGAGCCGATGACGACGACCCGACCGGCGGGAAGCAGCTTCATCGTTCCTCTGTACGCGGTGGGGCGCGGGCGGCGCAAGGAGGCGGGCGGTGGCGGTCGAGCGCAGGGCGCGTACGGGCCGAGCCCGGGGCGCGCGCGGCGCACAGGGGCGTACGAGTGGGGGGCGTGCGGAGCGTGCGCGTGGGGCGTGCGTAGCGGGTCGACCCACCAGGCATCCTGTGCCCTAGCAGTGGCGAAGGGGTGCAATTTTGATGTAGACCGGTCTGCATATTTCCGCGTACGGGCGTCTGACCTGGGCACATGCCGCTGTCACGGGGCAGAGCGGGGCGTGCGGGCGGGCGCGCCGGGGAGGCATGGGGAGCGGCGTGGCGCGGGTACCACCACGGGTGGCGCTGGTTCGACCAACGGGGGCGCTGCCCGGTGCGAACGGCATCGGGGGAAGTCGAGGGCAGGGGACGTTGTGATCGTCTGGGTCAATGGCACATTCGGGGCGGGCAAGACGAGCGCCTGCCGCGAGCTGGTGGAACTGCTGCCCGGGAGCGTGCTCTTCGATCCCGAGCTGGTGGGCTTCGGCCTGCGTCGGATGCTCCCGGCCGACCGGCTGGCGACGGTGTCCGACTTCCAGGACCTGGCGGCCTGGCGCCGGCTCGTCCCCGAGACGGCGGCGGCGCTGCTCGGTGAGGTCGGGGGCCCGCTGGTGGTCCCGATGACCCTGCTCAGGGAGGACTACCGGGACGAGATCTTCGGGGACCTGGCCTCGAACGGGATCACGGTGCACCACGTCGTGCTGGACCCTGAAGAAACGATCCTGCGCGATCGCATAGCCCATCGCGACGAGTGCCCGGGCGACCCGGAGGGCAGCGAGCGGGTCCGCGCCTGGTGCCTCGAGCACCTGCCCCGCTACCGCGCCGCCCGCCGCTGGCTGGTCGGGGACGCCCGGATGATCGACACCAGCGGGATCTCCCCCCGGGAGACCGCGCACCGGATCGCCGAGCTGGTCCGGGTCGGCGCCGCCCGCTGCCCCATCGTCCAGACCCCGGACCCGACCGGCGACACCGTCGCCTCCGCCGTCCTGTTCTTCGACGAGCAGGACCGCGTGCTGCTGGTGGACCCGGTCTACAAGCCCGACTGGGACTTCCCCGGCGGCGTGGTCGAGCGCGGCGAGGCCCCCACCGACGCCGCCCTGCGCGAGACCGCCGAGGAGCTGGGCCTGCGCCTGGACCCGTCCGCGCTGCGCCTGCTCGCCGTCGACTGGGAGCCGCGCACCGGCCCGCGCCGCGGCGGCCTGCGGCTGATGTACGACGGCGGGCTGCTGGACGAGGAGGGCCGGCAGCACCTGCTGCTCCAGCAGGAGGAGCTGCGCGGTTGTCGCTTCGTCACCCTGGACGAGGCCGGGGAGCTGCTGCCCCCGGGACGCTACCGGCGGCTGGCGGCCGCGCTGGACGCGCGGCGGAGCGGCGAGCTGCGGTACCTGGAGGCGGGGAGCCGGGTGGCCGTGGGGCTGGCGAGCACGGCGGACGCGGCGTAGCGGCCGGTCGGCGCGGGGCCGGGGGCTGGTGGAGGGACCGTGGTGCGCCTCCCGGCGCGCCGCGCCGCGGTCCCGGGCGGCAGGATGGGGGCATGCCCTTCACGTTGAGCCACCCCGCCGCCGTCCTGCCCCTGCTGCGCGCCGCCGGGGCGCGCGGGCCCCTGGTGGCGTCGGCGCTGGTCGCCGGGTCGATGGCGCCGGACGTGCCGTTCTTCGCCGAGTCCCTGCTGCCCGGGGTGTACGGCCAGGGCGGGCTCACGCACCGCTGGTGGGCGGTGCCGACGGTGGACGTGGCGATCGCCGGCGCGCTGGTGGCCGGCTGGCACGGGCTGCTGCGCGGGCCGCTGGTGGCGCTGCTGCCCGAGCGGTGGGTGGGCGGCGCCGAGGCGTTGACCGTCCGGCGGGCCGGGAACGCCGCAGACCCCGCGGAGGCCGGTGCGGTCGGCGGCGCGGCGTGGTTCGCGGCCTCGGCGGCGATCGGGGCGGCCACCCACGTCGGCTGGGACGCGTTCACCCACGGGGACCGGCTGGGGGTGCGGCTGCTGCCCGTCCTGGACCGCCCGGTGGCCGGGGTCCCGCTGTACGAGGCGCTGCAGTACGGCAGTTCGGCGCTCGCCCTGGCGGCGCTGGGCGGTTGGGCGGCGCGGGCGGTGCGGGCCGTCGAGCCGGTGCGGCCGGCCGTGCGGCTGGCGCCCCGGGCCCGGCGGGCGGCCGTCGCGACGCTGGGCGCGGCGACGGCCGCCGGGGTGCTGCACCGGCTCGCTCCGCTGCGGCGGAACCTGGTGCCGGAGGTCTGCTTCGGCGCCGGGGCCGGGCTCGCGGTGGGCGCGGTCGGTTACGCGGCGGTGCTGGCGGCCGCCCGCCGGTTGCGCGGCGGGCGGCCGGACGTCCTCCGCGAAGAGCCTCGGGACGTCGCTGCGAAGGTCCGTCAGACGGAGCGCAGTTCGGCGTAGCGGCGGAGGAACAGCGCCTCGGTGAGGGCCATCTGCTCCAGCTCCCGCGGGTCGACGCTCTCGTTGACCGCGTGGATCTGGGTGGTCGGCTCCTCGACGCCGATCAGCACGATCTCGGCCTGCGGGTAGAGCGAGCGCAGCGTGTTGCAGAGCGGGATCGAGCCGCCCTCGCCGGAGGCGACCATGGCCGTCCCGAAGGCCTCGGCCATCGCCTCGCCCATCGCCTCGTACGCCGGGCCGCTGGTGTCGGCGCGGAACGGCGCGCCGTTGCCCTGGCGCTCGACGGTGAGCCGGGCGCCGAGCGGGACCTGCGCCTCCAGGTGGGCGACCAGGGCGTCCTGGGCGGCGCCCGCGTCCGTGCCCGGGGCGACGCGCAGGCTGATCAGGGCCTTGGCGGTGGCCTGGACGGAGGAGGTGGCGCCGATCACCGGCGGGGCGTCGATGCCGAGGACGGTGACGGCCGGGCGGGCCCAGAGGCGGTCCGCGAGGGTGCCGGTGCCGGTCAGGGCGACGCCGTCGAGCACCTTGGCGTCGGAGCGGAACTGCTCCTCCGGGTACTGGACGCCGGTCCAGGTCTGGTCGGCGGTCAGGCCGGCCACCGCGACGTCGCCGTTCTCGTCGTGCAGCGAGGCCAGCATCCGGACCAGGGACTGGAGCGCGTCGGGGGCGGCGCCGCCGAAGGCCCCGGAGTGCAGGTTGCCGGCCAGCGTGGTGACGGTGGCCTCGACGATCGTCATACCGCGCAGCGAGGTGGTCACGGTGGGCAGGCCGGGGGCGAAGTTGCCGGTGTCGCCGATGATGATGGCGTCGGCGGCGAGCAGCTCGGGGTGGGCCTCGGCGTAGCGCTCCAGGCCGCCGGTGCCCTGCTCCTCGGAGCCCTCGACGATGATCTTCAGACCGACCGGGTAGGCGTCGCCGTGGACCTGACGCAGCGCCCGCAGCGCCGTCAGGTGCATCAGGATGTTGCCCTTGCAGTCGGCGGCGCCGCGCCCGTACCAGCGGCCGTCGCGCTCGGTCAGCTCGAAGGCGGGGCTGTGCCAGGCGTTCTCGTCCAGCGGGGGCTGGACGTCGTAGTGGGAGTAGAGCAGGACGGTCGGCGCGCCCTCGGGGCCGGGCAGCTCGCCGTAGACGGACTGGGTGCCGTCCGGGGTGTCCAGCAGCCGGATGCCGGTCAGGCCCTCGGCGGCGAAGGCGTCGGCGACCCAGCGCGCGGCCTTCTCGCACTCCTCGACCGGGAACTGGCGCGGGTCGGCGACCGACGGGAAGGCGACCAGCTCGGCGAGGTCGGTGCGGGCACGGTCCATCAGGGATCGGACGGCGTCGGCCAGGGGCTGTGACATCGGGGCTCCGGGGGGACGGTCCGCCCTTGGGGTGGTGCGGGCGGAGGAGGCGGTTTGCGGTAGTGCCGATCATAGGTGGAGCGGAACAGGGAGTTCCGAGGGTGGGTCGCGGACCGGGCCTCCGAGGGGGCGGGCCGCCTTCGGGCGGGCCGTACGGCCGGGTGGCGCCGGTGCGGGGGCGGCGCGCTCGACCGGCGCGGCCGGACGCATAGGATTGCTCGACGTGACTGACTCCGGAAGCTCCGATTCCCGTAGCCCGCTCGACAGCCCGGCCGAGGGCGGTCCGACCGACGACGCGGCCGCGCCGCTGGACGGCGTCTGGGACGTCGTGGTGGTCGGCGCCGGACCGGCGGGCTCCTCGGCCGCGCACGCCGCCGCGGCCCAGGGCCGCCGGGTGCTGCTGCTCGACAAGGCCGAACACCCCCGGTACAAGACCTGCGGCGGCGGCATCATCGGCCCCTCCCGGGACAGCCTGCCGCCGGACTTCCGGTTGCCGCTGCAGGACCGGGTGCACGCCGTCACCTTCGCCTACAACGGGAGGTACACCCGTACGCGGCGGTCCAAGCGGATGCTGTTCGGCCTGGTCAACCGGGACGAGTTCGACCTGCGCCTGGTGCAGGCGGCCAAGCAGGCCGGGGCGGTGCTGGTCACCGGAGTGACCGTCACCGGCGTCGAGCAGCGCGGCGGGGAGCACCGGACGGCCCTGGTGACGGCCGCCGACGGGCGCACCTTCGAGGCCCGCGCGGTGGTCGGCGCGGACGGCAGCGCGAGCCGGATCGGCCGGCACGTCGGCGTCACCTTCGACCAGATCGACCTCGGCCTGGAGGCCGAGATCCCGGTGCCGGCCCAGGTCGCGGCCGACTGGGCGGGCCGGATCCACCTCGACTGGGGCCCGCTGCCCGGCAGTTACGGCTGGGTGTTCCCGAAGACCGAGACCAGCAGCCTGACCGTCGGCGTCATCTCGGCGCGCGGCGACGGCGAGCGGACCAAGCAGTACCTCGCCGACTACATCCGCCGGCTGGGCCTGTCCGGGTTCACCCCGCAGGTCGAGTCCGGGCACCTGACCCGCTGCCGGACCGAGGACTCGCCGCTCTCCCGCGGCCGGGTGCTGGTCGCCGGGGACGCGGCCGGACTGCTGGAGCCGTGGACCCGCGAGGGCATCTCGTACGCGCTGCGCTCGGGCCGGCTGGCCGGCGAGTGGGCGGTGCAGGTCGCCGAGGCGGGCAACGCGGCGGCGGTGCGGCGCGAGGCGCTGAACTACGCGTTCGCGGTCAAGGCCGGGCTGGGCGTGGAGATGCGCGCGGGCAAGCAGCTGCTGGGCGCCTTCGAGCGGCGGCCGTACCTGTTCCACGCGGCGGTCTGCCTGGTGCCGCCGGCCTGGCGGGCCTTCGCCCGGACCACCCAGGGGCACACCTCCTTCGCCCAGGTGCTGCGGCAGTACCGGGCCGCGCGGCGGCTGGCGTCGATGGCCTCGCGGTAGGGCGGCCGCTGTGGCGTCGTGAGCTCGTGACGTTGTGGAGCGGGGCCGGTGTCCCTCCGTGCGCGGGAGGGGCACCGGCCCCGCTTCCCTTGCGGGGAGCGCTACTTGAGCCCGGTGTCCAGTGCGGACATCAGGGTGCCGGACGGGGTGTCGCCGGACATCTCCCAGATCATGCCGCCGAGCAGGTTCTTCGACTTGAGGTAGGCGGTCTTCTGCGAGATCGACCAGGCGTCGTCGAAGGTCCACCACTGCCCGCCGGCTCCCGTGTAGCCGTACGTCGCAACGGACTTGGGGTCGTGGTAGACCTTGAGGCCGGAGAGGCTGGTGATCAGGTTGTTGTACCCGCGGGTGCCGGCCTCGTCGCTGAACTGGCCGGGTGCGGCGCCGTTCGCGGACTGCCAGGCGCCGTTCGCGCCGCCGTCCGCGACGCTCTGCCAGCCGCGCCCGTAGAACGGGAAGCCGATGGTCAGCTTGCGCGGGTTGACCCCGGCGTTCAGGTACGTCTGGACGGCCGTGTCCACGCTGAAGTGGGTGGCGTAGGGGTCGTTCGGGTCCTGGTAGAGGTTGGAGGCGTGGCCGGTGCGGTTCGGCTCCCAGGAGTTGTCGCTGCCCGAGCCGTGGAAGTCGTAGCCCTGGACGTTGGCGATGTCCAGCGAGCCGAAGATCTTCGAGAGGTCCCAGCCGGCCGCGACCTTCGCCGGGTCGGCCGGGGTGAAGGCGGTGAGCAGCTTGTGCGAGCCGCCCAACGCGTCCAGCTGCTTGCGGAATTCGGCCAGCAGCAGGGTCAGGTTGCCCTTGTCGTTGGCGCTCCAGTGGTTGCCCGGGTGGCCGTCGGCGGAGCCGGGCCACTCCCAGTCGAGGTCGATGCCGTCGAAGATGCCCGCTGCCACGCCGTCGCCGCCGGCGCCGTTGTAGGCCGGCAGGTTGCCCTTGATCCAGGTGTCGACGCAGGACTTGACGAACTTCTGGCGGGACGCGTCGGTGGCGGCGGCGTCGGAGAAGTACTTGGAGTAGGTCCAGCCGCCGAGCGAGACGACCACCTTCAGGTTGGGGTACTTGGCCTTCAGCTTCTTCAACTGGTTGAGGTTGCCGCGGAGTTTGCCCCAGCCGTCGTCGGCCACGCCGTCCACCGACTGGTCGGCGCTCATCGCCCGGCCGTAGTCCGCGTCGGCGTCACCGGCGCCGGTGCCCTGGTCCGGGTCCTCCGGGTTGGCGGTGGTGCCCTTGGTGACGCCGGCCTGGCAGGTCAGGTTGACCGGATCGATGTTCTCGAAGGCGTAGTTGACGACGTCGAGCTTGGCGGCGGCGCCCGAGGTGTCCAGGTTCTTGACGAAGTACTGGCGGCCGTAGATGCCCCACTGGACGAAGTAGCCGACCCGGGCGTACTTCCCGGCGCCGACCAGGTCCGAGGTGGTCACGGTGAGCGGGGCGGAGGCGGGCGAGGCGTTGTCGGCGGCGTCCCGGGCCTTCACGGTGAACGTGTAGGCGGTGGACGGGGAGAGGCTGCCGACGGCCGCGCCGAGCGTGCTGCCGGTGACCGTGGCCACCAGGGTGCCGCCCTGGTAGACGTCGTACGCGGCGACCCGGACGTTGTCGGTGGCGGCGTTCCAGGCGAGCGTCACGTCCGTCGAACCGACCGCGGTGGCCCGGAGGTTGGCCGGTGCGGTGGGCGGCGAGGTGTCGGTGGACGGGTCGAAGGTGGACGCGGTGACACCCGCGCTGAGCGGGCCGGTGTTGCCGCGGCTGTCCTTGGCGCGGACGGTCAGGGTGTACGAGGTGGCCGGGGTGAGGCCGGTGACCAGCACGCCGGTGGACGGGCTGGAGGCGAGCACCGTGCTACCGCTCAGCACGTCGTAGGAGGCGACCGGGAAGTCCCCGCCGGTGGCGGCCGGCCAGCTCAGGGCGAGCGTGTGCGCGGTGGACTCGGTGACCGTCGGGGTGCCCGGCGCGGACGGCGGGACGTCCGCGCTGCCGTCGCACTTGTCGCCGTTGACACGGCAGTTGAGCGGGGCGGTGACCGGGCCGTTGCCGACGAACCAGAAGCTGTACGGCTCGGTGGTGCCGTGGGCGTTGACGGTGGAGTTGTAGAACGCCGCGGTGGCGGTGACGTGCCGGCCGTTCACGGTGGCGGTGCCGTTGTAGCTGTTGCTGATGGTGACGCCGGCCGGGAGGTCGAACTCCAGGGTCCAGCCGCTCACCGCGGTCGCGTTGTCGTTGTGGACGATGTAGGTGCCCTGCCACCAGGAGCCGTTGTCGGCCGTGGTGAAGGTGGCGGTGAGCTTTCCGGCGGCGTTCGCCGGGGCGGCCAGCGCGGTGAGCGCGGCGAGGGGCAGGAGCAGGACGGAGAGCAGTGCCAGCAGTCTGCTGCGCACGCGCGGGCGCCCGGCCCGGGATCGAGCGGACATGGTTCTCCCTGTGACTGTGGGGGTTGAACAGGGTGACGTAGAACCTTGGTTGATCCGTGCGGTTGATCCGTGTGCGATCGATGCCTGTGCCGTGGGGAGGCAAGGCATGGGAACTGTAGGAGGACTGGACCAATGCGTCAACAGGTCTGTACCACTTGGGAGTTGTCCCCGATGCTCCCGCCGTCTCGCCGCCCCCGTCGCTCCGCTATTCCCTGGTGCTCCCGCCGCTCCCGCTACTCGCGGACGATCGCCATCGCCTCGATCTCCATCAGCACGTCGGGCCGGAACAGCGCCGAGACCTGCACGGCGGAGGAAGCGGGCGGCGGAACGGAGCCCAGGTACTCGTCGCGGATCTCGCGGACCACGGCGAGGTGGGCGATGTCGGTCATGAAGTAGGTGAACTTCACGACGTCCTCGAACCCGGCCCCGGCGGCGGCCAGGCAGCGGCGGAGGTTCTCGAAGACCTGCCGCGCCTGCGCCTTCGGATCCCCCGGGCCGACCAGGTCCCGGTTCTCGTCGAACGGGACCTGCCCGGACACCTGGACCAGTCGGCCGCTTCCGGCGACGACCTGGGTGTAGCCGGTGCCGGGCGCGACTCCGGGCGGCTCCGTGATGCGGGTGAGGTGAGAGGTGGTCATGGGACGGATCTTGATCCATGCCCCCTCGGGCAGGCAAGCCCGACGGCCCGGGGGCTCCGGCTCGCTCTGGCCGAGGGGCGGGTGGGCGTGCCAGAGTCGTCCGGGCGTCGTCCGGGCACCTCCCGGACCGCACCCGCAGTCCGACCCACCCTCAGCCGGAAGGCAGGCCCCGCCGATGACCAGCGCAGCGCCCCTCGTCCACGTCAGCACCGCCGACGCCGTCACCACCCTCACCCTCGACTCGCCGCACAACCGCAACGCGCTCTCCACCCGGCTGATGGCCGAGCTGCACGCCGGACTGGCCTCCGCCGCGGCCGACCCGGAGGTCCGCGCCGTGGTGCTCGGGCACACCGGCAAGGTGTTCTGCGCGGGCGCGGACCTCTCCGAGGCGACCGGCGCGGACCCGACGGTCGGCCCGCGCGGCCTGGTCGAGCTCCAGCGGGCGATCGTGGACTGCGCCAAGCCGGTGATCGCCGTCATCCACGGCCACGTCCGGGCCGGCGGCCTCGGCCTGGTCGGCGCGGCGGACCTCGCCGTCGCCGGACCGGCCTCGACCTTCGCCTTCACCGAGGTGCGGCTCGGCCTCGCGCCCGCCGTCATCTCGCTGCCGCTGCGCCCGAAGCTGGACCCGCGCGCCGCCTCCCGCTACTACCTCACCGGCGAGGTCTTCGACGCCGCCGAGGCCGCCCGGATCGGGCTGATCACCAGCGCCACCGACTCCGCCGAGGCCACCGACGTGGCGCTCAAGGGCCTGCTGGACGCGCTGCGCCTGGGCTCCCCGCAGGGCCTGGCGGAGTCGAAGCGGCTGGCCAACGCCGAGGTGGTGCGCTCCTTCGAGCGGGACGCGGAGGAGCTGGTGGAGCTGTCGGCGCGGCTCTTCGGCTCGGCGGAGGCGCAGGAGGGGATGCGCTCGTTCCTGGAGAAGCGGCCCGCGCGCTGGGTGCGCTGAGGGCCGGGTTTCCCGGGTGCCCGTTCGCCCGGGGGCGTCGCCGCCCCCGGGCGTGACCACCCGTGCGCAGGGGTCGCGGCCGGCACGGTCAGAGGACCGCCGCCGTCTCGCTCCAGAGGGCGAGCAGGCTCTGGTCGCCGATCGCCTTGACCTCCCCGGCCTGCTGGGCGGACAGCCGGTTCCACAGCAGCAGGTAGAGCTCGTGGGCCGGGCCGGCGAGGGTCAGATCGGCCGGCTCGGGGCCCTCGCCGGCGGTGACGGCCGGCGCATCCCGGGTGATCGTCAGGTGCCAGGAGCCGGGGCCGTCGGTGGCCCGGACCAGCAGGGTGCGCGGCCGGTCGCTGCGCAGCTTGGACCGGCCGAGGGTCGTGAAGCCGCTCACCAGTTCGTCGATGCCGTCGAGGGCGAGCGCGGTGTCCACGACCGGACCGGGCACCCCGGTGGCCGCGTCGGCGTCGCGGCGGTGCACGGCGGTCTCGTGCGCCTGGCGCCGGGCCCAGAACGCCAGCGGGCTGGGCGAGGACAGGAAGGTCCAGCACTCGAGGTCGGCGGGCGCCGCGGTGAGGGTGTCCACCAGGGCGGCGTGGCCCTCGCGGTACCAGTCGAGCAGCGCGGCGTCCGAGGGCAGCGGCCCGACGGCGGCCTGCGCGTCCGCCTCGTCCGGCGGCGTCGGCGCGCCTCCGGACACGATCGCGGCGGCCCAGCGGTGGACGGAGCCGATGTGCTGCAGCAGCTTCGTCAGCTGCCAGTCCGGACAGGTCGGTACGGGGGCGGACAACTCGGTACGGGCCGCGGCCTCGGCGAGCCTGGTGCCCTCGCGGCGCAGCGCGTCGATGTGCTCGGTGATCTCCATGGGACGGAGTCTTCCATCGCGGCCCGTCCGCCGGTCGCGGATTTCGGACATTCCTCCGGTTGCCTCCCGGCGGACGGGCGGATGCTACGGGCCGGTAACGTGAGCGCATGCCGATAACCCGTTCGCTCGTCTCAGCCGTCCGGACCGGTGGCCGCCGCGCCGCCGGACGCCTCGTCCACCGGGGCTGGCGCTGGGTGCAGCGGACCGGAGCGGTCACCAGCCGCAACCCCGGCCCGTACCGGTTCGGCGAGCTGGGGGACGGCACGACGCTCAGCTTCCCGCTCGGGGCGGTGTTCAACGAGCAGTGGATCACCATCGGGCCGTTCTCGATCATCGGCGAGCGGGTCACCATCAGCGCGGGCTTCCTGCCCGGGCTCGACCTCGGGCCGGAGCCGATCGTGCGGATAGGCGGCGGCTGCGTGATCGGCCGGGACAGCCACATCGTCGGCCACCAGTCGATCGTCATCGGCGACGACGTGTGGACCGGCCCCGGCGTGTACATCAGCGACCAGTCGCACGAGTACCGGGACACCGAGCTGCCGATCGGCAAGCAGTGGCCGCGCAACGAACCGGTGGAGATCGGCACGGGCAGCTGGATCGGCACCGGCGCGGTGATCCTGCCGGGGGCGCGGATCGGCCGCAACGTGGTGGTCGCGGCGGGCGCCGTGGTGCGCGGCGACGTTCCCGACCACAGCGTGGTCGCCGGGGCGCCGGCCAAGGTGGTGCGCCGCTGGACGGAGGAGGAGGGCTGGCAGCCGCCGCTGCGCCACGACGCTCCGCAGCCGGTGCCGGACGGCGTGACCGCGGAGCAGCTGCGCGCCCTGGTCGGCTGGGACCTGCGGTTGCCGGGGGAGCAGGGCTGAGGTCGGTCGCCGGGCACCGGCCCGGTGCTGGCAGTCGTCCCGAACTACCCGGCGAGGGAGGCCTGTTCGGCGGTGCGGGCGGCGATGGCGGCGGCGATCCGCGGGAGGTCGGCGGGGCGGGCCGGATCCAGGCCGGTCAGTGCGGCGATCCGGCGCAGCCGGTAGTCGACGGTGTTCGGGTGCAGGTGCAGGGCGCTCGCGGTGTGGCGGCGGTTCAGGCCGCCGGCCAGGTGGGTGTGCAGGGTGATGAGCAACTCCCCGGCGTCGGCGAGCGGTTCGAGCAGGGCGGCGAGCCGGGAGCGGGCCTGGCTGGGGCGGGTGAGCTGGTACTCCAGCAGGACGTCGTCCAGCCGGTGCAGCCCCGGAGGTCGGCCGAACGCCCTTGCCACGTCGAGGACTTCGTAGGCGAGAGCGGCCGCGCCGGGCACCTCGGCGGGGGTGGCGGTCGCGGCCCCGGCCAGGACGGGAACGCCGGCCGCCCGGGCCGCTGCGGCGAGGGCGGCGGCGAGCAGCGGCCACGGCGCCTCGCCGGTCCCGTCCTCGTCCGGACCGGGTGACGGTCCGAACGGGACGAGTACCAGGCCGCCCGTGGGGGTGAGCGCGGTGAGCGCCGACTGCCGGGTGCGGTGGTCGAGTTCGGCCTCGAACCGGCGGAGTTTGCGGAGGGCGGCGATGCCCGGATCGACACCGGGGGAGTGCTCGTCGGGGTGGTCGGCGAGGGACAGGCAGAGCACGGTGTACCCGGTGGACAGGCGGAGCCCGGCGCGCTCGGCGGCCGCGTCGGCGGGGGTGCCCGCGAGCAGCGCGCCGAGCAGGGAGTGCCGGGCCGAGTCCCGTCGGCCGGTGGCCGGGCGGCGGCCGTCCAGGTAGCCCGCCCCGGCGGCGGTGACGGCCTGGCGGAGCTGGTCGAGCAGCAGCCGGTTGAGGGCGAGCAGGTCGGCGGCGTCGTCGTCCCGGGCGTGCCGGGTGGCGAACTCCCAGCAGACCTCCAGTCCGAGGTGGTGGGCGAGCAGGACGGCGTCCAGTGGCAGGCCCTCCTCGGCCCGCCGGGCGGCGGCCTCCCGGACGGCGGTGAACTCCTCGGCGGGGGCGGGGAGTCCGGTCCGTACGGTGTGGGCGAGGGCGCGGATGCGGCGCTCGGTGTCCCGGGTCAGCTCGCCGGTGAGCTGTTCGCGCGGCAGCCGGCGGTAGACCGGCACCCGCTCCAGCAGGGCGGCGACCACGGTCTCGGCCAGCTCCCGTACGCCGCCGAGCAGTCGCTGGTCGGCCGGGAGCCCGCCGATCACCGGGACGCGCCAGTCCGGCGTCCGGTCGGAGGTGTTCGGGGGTGCGGGGTGGGGTGCGTTGTGACCGGTCACAGAGAACACCGTCCAGGTCTGGGGGACGCCCAAGGGCCGGGCCGGAGGGGCGACCGCATGATGGTGCCCTCGGGTTACCTGTTGGTAACAAACTTCCGCTGTGGAGGCAACAGTTGAGAACCCCACTTCTCCGCTTCTCCGCAACTCCGGTGCGCCGCAGGGGCGCAGGCGCGCTGGGTGCGCTGCTGCTGGCGGGGGCGGTGCTGGTCGGTGCGACGGTGTCGCCGGCGAGCGCCGCCGTGCCCGTCGCGAGCGCCTCGGCCGTCGCGGCCGGCTCGTCCGCAGCGTCCGCCTCGTCCAGCTCGTCCGCCTCGTCCGCCGAACTGCCGCCGGACGGCGACACGGTGGCCTCGCCGCCCGGCGCCAACGACTGGACCTGCCGGCCGACCACCGCGCACCCCGACCCGGTCGTCCTGGTGCACGGCACCTTCGCCAACCGCTACGAGAACTGGCTGGCGCTCTCCCCGCTGCTGAAGAGCCTCGGGTACTGCGTCTTCGCCCTCGACTACGGGATGATCCCCGGCGTCACCTCCAGCGGCAGCGGCCTGCTGCTGCCGATCGGCGGCCTCGGGCCGGTGCCGGAGTCGGCGGCCCAACTCGGCCGGTTCGTGGACCTGGTGCGGACCGCGACCGGCGCGGCCAAGGTCGACATCGTCGGGCACTCGCAGGGCGGCATGCTGCCGAACTACTACCTCAAGTTCCTCGGTGGCGGGTCCAAGGTCGGCAGGCTGGTCGGGCTGGCGCCGTCCAACCACGGCACGACGCTCGACGGGATCACCAACCTGGTGCCGTACTTCCCGGGCGTCGCGGACCTGATCTACACGGTCTGCAAGGCCTGCCGGGACCAGGCGGTGGGCTCCGACTTCAACATGGTGATGGCCTCCCGGCCCGACACCGTACCGGGCGTGCGCTACACGGTGATCTCGACGGTCCTCGATGAAGTCGTCACCCCGTGGCGGACCCAGTTCCTGAGCGGCCCGGGCGTCGACAACCAGGTGGTGCAGGAACACTGCCCGGTCTCGCTGGTGGAGCACGTCGGGATCGCGTTCTCGCCGACGGCGCTGCACCTGGTCACCAACGCGCTGGATCCGGGGCACGCCACGCCGGTGTTCTGCGGGTGAAGCGGCGGCGGCGCTCCTGCCCCCGGGGTGGTCCCGGGGGGTGGGAGCGCCGCTGTTCGGTGGTGCGGCCCTTGGCCGGCTCTCAGGGCGCGGTGCGGAAGACGATGACGGCGGTGGTGCCGTCCGGGTGCAGCTCGTACGTGCCCGGGGTGTCGATCAACGCGGCGTCGTAGCGGGCGAGTTCGACGCCGTCGACGGTGCCGCCGTCGACGGAGGCGCCGTGGATGGAGGCGCCGTGGACGGTGGCGGTGCCGGCGAGGCAGACCAGGAGGGCGGTGCTCCCGTCCGGGACGTCGACCGTGGTGGCCGCGGTGGCCAGGTCGACCGCAGCCTCGACCCGCCCGCGGCGCGTCATCACGTTGAAGTCCACCACCGGGCCGGCCAGCAGCCAGCAGTCGGTGGTGGCGTCGCCGGAGAAGGCGAACGGCCGGAACGGCGCGTCGACCAGCTGCTCGGTACCGTCGACGGTGAGCGCCATGCCGGCGCCCTCGACCAGGGTGATCACCCGGTCGATCCCGGGGAACGGGGAGAACGGCCCCGCCGAGGCGACGTCCGCGAGGCTGACCCGCCAGTCGAAGGCGTCCAGTCCGGCGCCGGCCGGGAAACCGGTGACCTCCCTGGTCACCCCGCCCCCGTTGAGCCACGCCGTCGCCGGGCGCTCGCCCGCCCGCAGTACCTGGAAGCGTTCGCTGGTCGTCATGGCCTCGCATCCTGTCACACGGCGGATGACAGGTGACAGATAACAGATTTCAGTGTCTGTCAGCTGTTATCTGTCAGCTGTCATCTGTTCGCTGTTCCCTGTCATCCGTTGCCTGTCGACCGTCACCGGTCGTCCGTCACCCGCCGTCCGACCGACAGCGGCAGGAGCGCCGCCACCGTGGCCGCGAGGGAGACCGTGGTGAGGGCCAGCGGCAGTCCGGCCGCGTCGGCGAGGAAGCCGATCACCACCGGGCCGATCAGCATCCCCCCGTAGCCGAGCGAGGAGGCGAACGCGACGCCCTGCGGCCCGCCCGCCGCACCGGCCCGGGCGATGGCGAGCGGGAAGAGGTTGGCCAGGCCGAGGCCGACCAGCACGAACCCGCAGATCGCCACCGGCACCACCGGCGCCAGGGCGGCGACCAGCATGCCGACCGCCGCCGTCAGCCCGCCGAACAGCATCAGCCGGGTCTGGCCGAGCCTGATGGACAGCCAGGTGCCGCCGACCCGCCCGCCGGCCATCGCGAACGCGTACGCGCCGTAGCCGGTGGCGGCCACCACGGAACTCGCCCGGACGTCGTCGGTGAGGTGGAGCGTGGCCCAGTCGGCGATCGCGCCCTCGCCGTACGCGGTGCAGAGCGCGGTGAGGCCGAGCAGCAGGACGAGCAGGCGGGTACGGGGGCGGGTCGAGCCCGCGTTCGGCCGCGCGGTCCCGGACGGTTCCGCCGTGCGGTCCGTGTGGCTCGTACGGTCCGTATGGCCCGGTGCGACCGCTGCCGCCGCCGGGCTGCGCAGCAGGACGACGCCCGCGCCGACGGTGACGGCCATGCCCAGCGCCGCGCTGAGCGCGAGCGCCCATGCGGTGCTCAGTGGGCCGGCGAGCAGTCCGCTGACGCCGGTGCCGACCAGTCCGCCGAAGCTGTACCCGGCGTGGAAGCTGGGCATCACGGGCCGCCGCAGCTGCGCGACCAGGTCGACGGCGGCGCTGTTCATCGCGACGTTGGCCCCGCCGTACCCCGCGCCGAACAGCAGCAGCACCCCGCCGAGCGCGGTGACCGAGTGGGCGTGCGCGGGCAGCAGCACGGCGAGGCTGAGCAGGGCGAGCGAGCCGACGGTCACCGGCCGGGAGCCGTACCGCAGGCAGAGCCGGCCGATCACGGGCATGGTGAGGACGGCGCCGATGGACAGGCAGAGCAGGGCGAGCCCGAGGGCGCTGTGCGAGGCGCTGACCTGACTGCGGATGTCCGGGATGCGGACGACCCAGGAGGCGAAGAGGAAGCCGTCGACGGCGAAGAACGCGGTGAGGGCGATGCGTGCAGGACCCCAGGGGCTGTCCGTCACCGGGGGTGTGCTGCGAGACTGGGAGGAGGGGCGATCGGGCCGGGTGCGTGAACCGATTTTGTTTCGAAGCGACACAAAGTCACAATAGGGGCGTGCAGCTCTCACCATCAAGCCCGAGGCCCGGTACCGGGAACGACTCCGACGCGCAGCGCGACAACCACCGCCGCGCGGCTCCCGACCGGGGCCGGACGCTGCTCGGCCCAGCGCTCTCCCTGATCCACACCGGCCAGACGCCGACCCGCTCGGCGCTCACCCGCGCGCTGGACGTCACCCGGGCCACCGCCGGCGCGGTCACCGCCGAACTCGAGGCGCTCGGCCTGATCACCGTTGACTCGCGCCCGGCCGGCGGCGGTCGCGGCCGCCCGTCGCACCGGCTCGCGATCGACCCGAACGGCCCGGTCGTGGTCGCCGGGCAGATCCACGCCGACGGACTGAGCGTCACCCTGGCCGGCCTCGGCGGACTGCTCGACCCGCCCGTCCACCTGCCGCTGCCCGCCGCCACCGACCCGGTCCGGATGCTGCGCGCCGTCGCCGTGGCCGGTGCCGAACTCGCCCGCGCGACCGACCGCCGCTGCCTGGGCGCCGCGCTCGCGCTGCCCAACCCGGTCACCGAGCCGGACGGCACCGCCCTCGCCGCGCTGCACTTCGCCTGGCCCAGCGGCACCCCGGTCGCCGACCTGTACGACGTCGAGGTCGGACGCGCCGACCACGGCCCGAAGGCGCTGCGCCCGCTGCCCACCGCGATCGCCAACGACGCCAACCTGGCCGCGCTCGCCGAGTACCGGCACGGCGCCGGCCGCGGCGCCCGCCACCTGCTCTTCGTCACCTCCGGCCACCGCGGCGTCGGTGGCGCGCTGGTCATCGACGGGCACCTGCACACCGGCAGCGCCGGCCTCGCCCTGGAGGTCGGCCACCTCACCGTCGACCCGCAGGGACGGCCCTGCATGTGCGGCAACCGGGGCTGCCTGAACTCCGAGACCGACCCCGACGCGCTGTTCACCGCCGCCGGGCTCACCCCGGAACCGGGACGCCCGCTGCTCGACCAGGCGCGCGAGCTGTGCCGGGCGGCTGCGACGGACGACCGGGCGCGGGCGGCGGTGGAGCACGTCATCGACCGGCTCGGACTCGGCCTGGCGGGCGTCGCCAACATTCTCAACCCCGACCGGGTGGTCCTCAGCGGGCTGCACCTCCACCTGCTGGAGGCCGCGCCCGACCGGCTGCGGTCGGTGGTCGCCGAGCGCAGCCTGTGGGGGCGCAGCGGCCGGGTGCCGATCGTCGGCGCGGAGCTGGCGCACGGCGCGCTCGCGGGCGCGGCCGAGCTGGGCTGGGGGCCGTACCTGGCGGACCCGCAGTCGGTGCCGGTGCTGCCCTGACGGCGATCGGGTCTGCCCTGGTCGATGAGTTCCGCCCCCGACGGTGACCAGAACTGCCCTGACGGCGATAAGCGGAAGCTGGCTCTTCGAAAACGGTCACTTATCGTCACTCTCATACACTCGTAGTGAGCATCGGGGGGCCACCACGAGGGAGACAGCGACCATGAGCACCCAGTCCGGCATCGAGCCGACCGCCGACGTCGACCGCTCCGACCCGGAGTACCGCGCCTGGCTCAAGGAGGCGGTGCGCAAGGTCCAGGCCGACGCCAACCGCTCCGCCGACACCCATCTGCTGCGCTTCCCGCTGCCCGCGGAGTGGGGGATCGACCTCTACCTCAAGGACGAGTCCACCCACCCGACCGGCTCGCTCAAGCACCGCCTGGCCCGCTCGCTCTTCCTCTACGGGCTCTGCAACGGCTGGATCCGGCCCGGCAAGCCGGTGATCGAGGCCTCCAGCGGCTCCACCGCCGTCTCCGAGGCGTACTTCGCCCAGCTCGTCGGCGTGCCGTTCATCGCCGTGATGGCCAAGAGCACCAGCCAGTCCAAGATCGACCTGATTCAGTTCCATGGCGGCGAGTGTCACCTGGTCGAGCGTTCGGACGAGGTGTACGAGGCCTCCGCCCGGCTCGCCGAGGAGACCGGCGGGCACTACATGGACCAGTTCACCTACGCCGAGCGGGCCACCGACTGGCGCGGCAACAACAACATCGCCGAGTCGGTCTTCGCCCAGCTGCGCCTGGAGCCGCACCCCGAGCCGGCCTGGATCGTGGCCACCGCCGGGACCGGCGGCACCTCGGCGACCATCGCCCGGTTCGTGCACTACATGCAGTACGACACCCGGATCTGCGTCGCGGACCCGGAGAACTCCTGCTTCTTCGACGGCTGGGTGCGCCACGATCCGGAGGCCGTCTGCGAGAGCGGCTCGCGGATCGAGGGCATCGGACGGCCGCGGATGGAGCCGAGCTTCGTCCCCGGGGCGATCGACCGGATGATGAAGGTGCCGGACGCCGCGTCGATCGCCGCCGTCCGGGTGCTGGAGCAGGTGCTCGGCAAGAAGGCGGGGGCCTCCACCGGGACGGGCCTGTGGAGCGCGCTGCGGATCGTCGCCGAGATGCGGGCGGCCGGGCGGACGGGCAGCGTGGTCGGCCTGATCTGCGACCCGGGGGACCGCTACCTGGACAAGTACTACTCGGACGACTGGCTGGCGGGCGAGCGGATCGACATCGCGCCCTACCGGGCGGCCATGGAGTCCTTCCTGGCCGGCGGCGCTTGGACGGGCTGACGCGCCGGGCGGCGGACGGGTGACAGCTGACAGATTTCAAACTCTGTCAGCTGTCAGCTGTCGTCTGTTATCTGTTATCTGTTCGCTGTTGCCTGTTCGTCGTCAGCCGTCAGTCGTCAGCCGGTGCCCGCCACCCGCCGGATCACCGCCCGACCGCCCGCAAGGTCGATCCCCGTCCGCTTCGGCGCGCCGTCGTGCTCGTCGTCCCGCAGCACCAGCTCGACCCGTCGCTGCTCCAGCTGCACCCGCTTGCTCGGATAGAGCAGCGCGTGCAGCTCCTCCGTCGCGGTCGCCCCCGCGCCGCGCCCACCGCCGTGCCCGCCGTCGGGTCCCACCGCCGGCCGGGCGCGCAGCCGCCGCACCACCGCACCGAGGAAGAACACCACGACCAGTCCGGCCGGCAGCAGCAACCCGCCCGCCGCGCCCGTCAACAGCACACCCATGCCCGCCTCAACGGCCCGGCGCGGCCGACGAGTTCCCCGGCGACGAGTTCCCCGGCCGCCGGCCCTACCGCAGTGGGCCCTACGGCAGCGGCGCCGTGGGCAGGTCGGCCGGGACGAGCAGCTGGAGCTCCTCCGTGGACGGGTCCGCGAGGTGGGCGATCCGTACCGCGTGCCGCTCGACCATGGTCTCGAAGACCTGTCGCGCGGTGCGCCCGTTGCCGAAGTTGGGGCCGCGCTCCATCCCGCCGAAGTGTTCCAGCAGCGCCTCCTCCGTCTCCTCGGAGAGCGCGTACTCGTGCTCGGCGCACTGCGACCGGGCGATCTCCAGCAGCTCGTCCGCCGTGTAGTCGGGGAAGCCGATGGTGCGTGAGAAACGGGAGGAGACGCCGGGGTTGGCGGAGAGGAAGCGCTCCATCTCGGCGGTGTAGCCGGCCACGATGACGACCACCTCGTCGCGGTGGTCCTCCATCAGCTTGACCAGGGTGTCGATCGCCTCGCGCCCGAAGTCCCGCGCCCCGTCCTCGGGTGCGAGCGCGTACGCCTCGTCGATGAAGAGCACCCCGCCGCGCGCCCGGTCGAAGGCGGCCGCGGTGCGGATCGCGGTGGAGCCGATGTGTTCGCCGACCAGGTCCACCCGTGCCACCTCGACCAGGTGTCCGCGCTGGAGCACCCCGAGCGAGGCGAGGATCTCGCCGTACAGCCGGGCGACGGTGGTCTTTCCGGTGCCGGGTGCGCCGGTGAAGACCAGGTGGCGGCGTAGCGAGGGAGCCTTGAGCCCGGCCTGGCGGCGGCGCCGGCCGACCGAGATCAGGTCGATCAGCGTGCGCACCTCCTGCTTCACCGTGGCCAGCCCGACCAGCGAGTCCAGTTCGGCGAGCGCCTCCTCGGCCGGCCGGCAGTCCGGGATCGGCGAGATCGCGGCCGAACCGGCTGCGGCCGACGCCAACAGCGGTGCCACCGTGGTCAGTTGGGCGGTCCGCGGCGCGGGCACGTCGGTGGACCCGTACGACGACCCCAGCCCCGGACCGCGCCCACCCGCGGATCCCGGCCCCGCCCCGCCGCCGGGCGGGGCGGGAGCGGACGGCACCGGAGCCGCCCCGACGTCGTCCGAGATGCACCCCTCGGTGACCGGCCCCGGCTCGGAGAACTCGAACCCGGCCCGCTGGTTGTGCTCCGCCCGGCAACGGGTGAGCTGGGTCCGGCAGCCGTCGATGATGTGGAAGCCGAAGCCCTTGCCCTGCGAGACCCGGCAGTCCTCGAAGGTGCCCCGCCCCTGGGCCGAGACGTACACCCCGGCGTCCGTGCTGGCCCGTACGGTGCAGGCGCGCAGCACCGGGTCGGCACCCTTGGTGACGATCACGCCGGTGGCCACGTCGGAGATCTCGCAGTCGGTGAGCAGTCCGCCGCTGCCGTGGTCGCGGAACCAGAGCCCGGTGCCCGCCTCCTGCACCCGGCAGGAGGCCAGGGAGACGGTGGCCCCGCCGCTGACGGAGACCGCCGAGCTGCGGATCCGGCTGAACGAGCAGCCCTCGGCGGTGGCGGCGGAGTCCCGGTCGAGGACGAACAGGGCGTCCGGCAGGTCGTGCAGCGAGCAGTCGGTGAGGGTCAGCCGGGCGCCGTCGCTGACCCAGAGCGCCGGATACTCGCCGGTCGAGCCGTGGATCTCGCAGGACTCGGCGACCGCCTCGGTGCCCTGGTCCCAGACCGACAGCGCCCCGCGCCCGAAGTCCCGGACGGTGCTGTTGGCGAGGCTCAGCCGGGCGCGTCCGCGCAGGTCGGCGCCGTTCTCGGGCAGGTCGTGCACCCGGCAGCCGGTGAGCACCAGTTCGGCCTCGCCGTCCAGGGTGAGACCGTTGCCGGTGACCCGGTGGATCTCGCAGTCGACCAGCCGCCCGCCCGCCTGCGCCTCGGCCTGCACGCCGCTGCCGCGGATCTCGTAGATCTCGCAGCCGGTCAGTTCGGCGGCGCTGCCGGGGTCGGAGAGCAGGACGCCGGCGCCGGAGGCGTGGTGGACGCGGCAGCGGTCCAGGGCCGCGGTGGCGCCGCCGAGGACGGCCAGTCCGGCCTGGCCGGCGGCGGCGACCTCGCAGTCCTCGAAGGCGGCGGCGGTGTCCGGGCCGCGCAGCCGCAGCCCGAGCCCGCCCGGGTTGGTGACCACGCAGCCGCGCAGGGTCGGCCGGGCACCGCCGGTGACCTCGATGCCGGTGGCCGAGCGGGTCTCCACCCGGCAGCCGCTGAAGGAGGGGGTCGCCTCCGGCCCGGTGACCAGCACGGCCGGGGTGGTGCTGTCGCCGCCCTCGACCACCAGGTCGCGCACGGTGGCGGCGGCGGTCACGGTGAGCGCCACCCCGGAGGGCGGGTCGATCCGGACCGTCCCCGGGCCCTGGGCCGGGACGATCGTCACCGGCTTGTCCAGCAGCACGTTCTCCCGGAAGGTGCCCGGGCGGACGGTCACCGTGTCGCCCGGTTCGGCGGCGGCCAGGGCCTCCGCGAGCGTGTCGTACTCGCCCGCGCGGCGACGCCAGCGGGATGCGCTGTCCTGGGTGACCCGGACCCTGTGCTCAGCCATGACGGTCTGTCGTCCCCACCTTCGTCGAGCCGGCGATCAACGGGCCGAACGCGCGGGGGTGCGCGGGCCGTCCGCCCACCGTAGCGCGCCCACGTGGGTGGTCCGGCCGCCCGCGGTCGCGCGGACACCGGTAGCGCTCAGCGCCGCCACAGGTTCCGACCACTTGTTTCAACGAGCGCGCACAGCGGTGGTTCCGTCCGGGCGCGCCGGTTTCGGAGTGCGGCGCGTGCCCGGCGCCGGTCCACGGGCCGATGCGCCCCGCCCTCCGGCACGGGCGGTCGGCGGTCGGCATCCGACGGTCGGTGGTCAGTACTCGACCGTCGGCAGCCGGCGCGGAGGGTCGGCGGGAGCGGCCCACTCTCCCGGAGAACCGGCCCGAGCGCTCAGCGCCCGTCGGCGGGCCAGTGCGCCCCGTCCTCGAGCACCTCGAGCTCGTCGCCCAGCCGCAGCGTGCCGAGCTCGTCCCCCTCGACGCCGGCCGGCCGCTCGGGGATCAGGTTCTGCCCGAACGCGGCCTTGCGCAGCAGCCGGTGGTGCCGGGCCAGGGTGCGCAGCGGCTCCTTGCCGCGCCGCTCGCCGGTCTCCTGGTCGGTGGTGGTGATCATGCAGCGGCCGCACGGCTTGACCACCTTGAAGGTGACCGAGCCGATCCGGATCCGGCGCCAGGTGTCCTCGGCCCACGGCTCGGTGCCGCCGATCACCACGCTCGGACGGAAGCGCTCCATCGGCAGGGTCTCGTGGCCGTCCGGATTCTCGGCGGCGATCAGCTCGTTGAGGCGGTCCAGCGAGGCGGTGGTGGTGAGCAGCAGCGGATAGCCGTCGGCCATCGAGACGCTGTCGCCGGGCGCGCTGTACTCGGGGTCGACCGGCCGGGCGCGCGGGTCGTCCAGGTGCACCAGGCGGTAGTCGCCGAGGTGTTCGGCGATCCACCGGTGCGTCTCCTTGTCGGCTTCCGCGGCACGGAAGCGCGTTCCCCAGACCTCGACGTCGGCGAGCGGGTCGCCGGCCGCGACGGCGGGGGCGGGGACCTCGATCCGGGAGCCGTCGGGGGTGGTCAGGGTGAGGACGCCGTCGGGCAGCAGTCCGGTCCGCACCCGTGCGAGGGCCGCGTCCTCGCGCTGGCTGACGAAGCGTCCGTTCGCGTCGGCGAGCATCCAGCGACGGTCTCCGGCCAGACCCCAGGGGTGAACCACGGCGGTGTCCGGGCTCAGGCGGTACATCGACTTGACGGGGTAGACGTGGAGTCCGGTGAGGTGCATTCCTCCATCCTGCCAGCCTGCGGGGGTTCGCCGGGAATGCCCCCTAATGCGCACGGACCGCCCGGACGCCGTGGGGGGCGTTCCGGGCGGTCCGTGGATGACCCGTTTCTCCGTTCGCCCGGCGTACGGGGGGCGCCGGGTGCTGCTCAGGTGGTGCGGGTGCGGGCCGCGTGGGGGGACGGCCTCGGGGTGTCAGCGGCTCAGTAGCCCTGGCCCTGCTGCTGGTAGCCGCCCTGGAACTGGCCGGACTCGCCGTACGGGCCCGGGCGCTGCGGCTGCGTCGGGCGGACCGGCGCGACCGGCGCCATGGCCGGGCGCAGCTGGGCACCGCCGAAGGACTGGTCGCCGCCCTGGCCTTGGAAGCCGGGGCCGCCGGCGGCCGGACCGCCGAACGACTGCTGGCCGCCGAAGCCCTGCGGAGCGGCGGGCTGGCCCTGGCCGAAACCGCCCGGTCCGCCGGCCGGCTGCGCGCCGAAGGTCTGCTGGCCGCCCTGGGCGCCGATGAAGGTGTTCTGGCCGCCGAAGCTCTGGCCGCCGGTCGGCTGGTAGCCGCCTCCGGCGGTCTGGCTGAAGGCGGGGGTGCCGGGCTGCGGTCGCTGGTACGGCTGGGGGGCGCCGTAGCCGGGGACCGGAGGCTGGGGGGCGGCGTACGCCGGCGCGGGCTGCGCGGGGATGTACGCCGTGGCGGGGCCGGCGGAGGGGCCGCTGCTCGGGCCGGGGCCCAGGGCGAGGCGGGCGGGCGGCAGCGCGGGGAGGTTGCTGCCGGCGCTTTCGTACCCGTTGGCGTACCGGTTCTCGTAGGACGGGCCGAGGCCGGATCCGTAACCGGACGACAGTGCCGGCGGCAGGGCGGCCGGCACGTTGATGGGCGCGATCTGGGGGACGCCGCGCTCAGCCACGAGGCTGTCGTAGATCGGCGTGCCGGAGGAGTAGGACGGAGAGGGGTAGCCGACTCCGTCGTAGGAGCGGGGCGAGGTCATGGGGCATACGGTAAGCCCACAACGCGCCTGCTGAGGAGAGCGGGAGGGGGAGCAGTTCGAGTGTTTACACAGTCTTCGCTCGCACAAAGGTTTCGAAAGTAGGAAAGACGGACATTCCGGCGACCGGTTCCGGACAACCTTGGCACCCCGTCAGTGGTCGAACGGCGGCCGGACGGAGGCCCCGGAAGGCCTTGTGGTGACCGGCCGGTGGACGGTCGGGGGCCCTGCGGAGAAACTTTTCCCGGACAGGGCGTGCGCGGGCGCATTCGAGCCCCCGCCGAGCAGGCGACGGGGGCTCGTGAATGTTTCGGGAATAAAATTCCCGTCAGCTCTCCGGGGCCCGGTTCAGGCCCGCGACCTGGGCCGTCGGCCCGATGGCCGGCCGCTGATCAGGCGGCGGCCCGTCGCTGGTCCGGGTGTCGGCGCTCAGTGCGACTGCAGGGCCTGGGCCTGTGCGGGCAGGGCCGGCTTGCCGATCTCGGAGGTGCAGAAGGAGCACCGGGTCGCGGCGGCCGGGATGCTGCTCAGGCACTCCGGGCAGTCCACCTTCGCGGCCGGCGCGGGCTTGGCCGATTCGAAGCGGGACTGGAGCTTGCCGACCGGCAGCACCACGGCGAAGTAGATGACGGCGGCGGTCAGGACGAAGCCGATGACCGCGTTGACGAAGAGGCCGTACGGGAACCGGGTGCCGGCCACGTCGAAGGTCTTCTGGGTGAAGTCGCCGACGGCGCCGGACGCGACGCCGACCAGCGGGGTGAGGAAGGCGCTGACGAACCCGGTGACGACGGCGGTGAAGGCAGCGCCGATCACGATGCCGACCGCGAGGTCCACCACGTTTCCGCGCAGCAGGAAGCTGCGGAATCCCTTGAACACCGGGTGACTCCAAATCCGTACGGGGGAGGGGGAGATGGGGCGGCACGGCGGGTGCCGCCCCAGGCCGGACATCCTGCCGAGCGGGCCGGGCCGAGGTCCAACCGCGTTCACCCGAATCGGGTAACCGCCGCGGCGCCCCGCGTCCGTGGGCCCTGCGGGGCGGGGACGCTCCGCGTACCGGCCTTTCCCCGGTCGAACAGCCGAGCCAGCCGGTTGGTCGGCCGCTCCAACTCGCCCCTGTGGCACCGCGTGTGGCGCCGCATGTGACACCGGCACGCGCCGGTCCGGGGCGGCGCCGACCCGGCGCGACAGGGTGGACCGGAGCGCGGCAGGGGGCGAGACGGGGCGCACAGCGGTCGCGTACGGCGCACGACGGCGGCCCCGTGGCGCACATCCGGTGTACAAGCGCGGGCGGATGGGCCACCATCAGGTTGCGCGAAGGGGATGTACCGGGCGGAGCACTGTGCCAAGGTCGGTCCATGCCCGACCATTTGTCGGCCGATCCGGCCGGAAACCGTCCGCGTGTCCTGCACCTGATCAGCGACTCACGCCGGGGCGGCGCGCAGAACTTCGCCCGTGACCTCCACCGGGAACTGGGCCGTCGGGGGCAGTCCTCCGCGCTGTGCGCCCTCGCCCCGCACCCGGCCGTCCCCTCCGGCCCCGCCGGGGCGGGCCGGGACTCCGCCGGCCCCGGTTCCGCAGGCCGGAGCCCCGATTCCGCAGGTCCGGGCTCCGGGGCCGCGAGCCCGGACCCCGAGGCCGCCGGCCGGGCCGCCGTCGACTGCTCCGCCGCCGGGCTGCGCTCCGCCGCCGTGCTGGGCCCCGGCCGGCTGCACCCGAGCACCCTGAGGGCGCTGCGCTCCGCCTCCCGCGCCGCCGACGTGGTGCTCGCCCACGGCTCGGACACCCTGGCCGCCTGCGCCCTCGCCCTGGCTGGGACCCGTACGCCCTTCGTCTACGTCTCGGTCGGCCACCCGCGCTACTGGACCGCCAACCGGTTGCGCCGGGTGCGCGGCGGCGCGCTGATGCACCGCGCGGCCGCCGTCACCACGCTCACCGACGAGGCGCGCGTCGTCCTGGAGGAGCAGTTCCGGCTGCCCGACGGGAAGGTGCACGTGATCCCCAACTCCCGTGCCGCCGAGAGCTATCCACCCGCCGACGGCCGGGACGACCGGCGTGCCGCGCGGCACGCGCTGGGCCTGCCGGCCGACGTGCTGCTGGTCGCCTGGATCGGGGCGATAGCCCCGGAGAAGCGGCTCGACCTGGCCCTCGACGTGCTCGACCGGCTGCCCGACGTCCGGCTCGCCGTCGCCGGGGACGGACCGCTGCGCGAGTCGCTGGCCCGCCACCCGGCCGCCGCCCGCGCCCACTTCCTCGGCCCGCTGCCCGACCCGGCCCCGCTCTACCGCGCCGCCGACGCGCTGCTGCTGACCAGCGACAGCGAGGGCGTGCCCGGCGCGCTGATCGAGGCGGCGCTGGCCGGGGTGCCCGCTGTGGCCACCGACGTCGGCTGGGTGCGCGAGGTGGTCCGGGACGGTGCCACCGGCGCGCTGGTCGCCCCCGGGGACCCGCTCGCCCTCGCCGAGGCGCTGGGCAAGGTGCTCGCGGTCAACCGGGCGGGCCTCGGCGCGGCGGCCCGGGCGCACGCGCTGGAGCACTTCGAGCTGGGCGCCGTCGTGGACGCCTGGCAGCAACTGGTCGCCGAGGTATGGACGGCGGGTCCGGAGGCCGCCCGCTGACCGGGGTGGCCAGGCGGGCCAGGGGTGCCATGCCGACCGGGGTGGCCGGGCCGACCCCGTCGGGTGGCCGGCCCGTCCGCGCGCCCGGCCCGGCTACGCCGTCCGGGCGAATCCGGCGCGGCCCGTGCGCAGCAACCGGCCGGTAGCGAACCGTCGCCAGCACACTGCCCGGTGTGAAATCGAAGTCGCTGCTGCGGTCCACCGTCCTGCTCGCCGTCGCCGTCGGGATTGCCGCGTCCCCCGTCCAGGCCGGCGCGATCACCCACCAAATCCCGTTCGGGGGCGCCCAGTTCGTCAAGCTCGACCATCCGCAGCCGGTCCGTGAGAGCGTCCGGACCGAGGCGGTCGAGTTCTTCTGGTACGACTGCAGCCACTCCCAGGCGCTCGAACAGCCCCTGCAGGCCTGGGCGGAGAAGCACCGCGCCGATGTCGCGCTGCGCCGCATCCCGGCCGTCTGGCCCGGCAGTCCGGACGAGGCCGCGCAACGGAGCCACGCCCGGATCTTCTACACGCTGGAGCGCCTCGGCCAGGTCGACCGCCTCCAGGTCAGCGTCTTCCGCGCCGTGCACACCGAGCGGGTCGACCTCACCACCGAGGCCACCGCCACCGACTGGGCCGCGCGGCAGGGCGTCGACGCCAAGGCGTTCGGCGAGACGTACCGCTCCGCCGAGGTGACGCGGTCGGTCGAGGAGGCCGCCGCCGACTTCACCCGCTACGGCGTCAACGAGCTGCCGACGGTCGTCGTCCAGGGTGAGTACCGCACCTCGCCGACCCAGGCCGGCGGGGTCGAGGCGATGCCCGAGGTGCTCGACCACCTGGTGCAGCAGGAGCAGGCGCGGGGCCACTGAGCCGGTGCTCCGGCCCTCGCGGTGACAGCGGATCAGCTCGCTCATGTGCCCTGCTCGGCAGGCGTCTTGTTCGAACAGCATCTTGCCTAACCATTCACATGCTGTTTAATGGTTAGCATGAGCGAGCTGATGATCCCTCACGTCCACCACCGCCACGTCGACGTCGACGGCCTGCGCGTCTTCTACCGCGAAACCGGACCGCTCGACGCCCCCGTGCTCCTGCTGCTGCACGGCTTCCCGTCCTCCTCCCACCAGTACGCCCGGCTGCTCGACGCGCTCGGCACCCGCTACCGCCTGATAGCCCCCGACTACCCGGGCTTCGGCCACAGCGACAGCCCCGCGCCCGACGCCTTCACGTACCGCTTCGACGCCCTCGCCGACGTGATCGAGGGCTTCTGCCTCGCCCTCGGCCTGGACCGCTTCGCGCTGTACGTCTTCGACTTCGGCGCCCCCGTCGGCCTGCGCCTGGCCACCCGGCACCCGGAGTGGATCACCGGCCTGGTGGTCCAGAACGGCAACGCCTACGAGGAGGGACTCTCCGACCAGGCAAGGGAGTTCATCGCGAACAGGCGCGGCGTGCCGGGCGCGGAGCGGGCCGCCCGCTCGATCCTCACCCCGGACGTCACCCGCGGCCAGTACGAGGGCGGCACCGGCGATCCGAGCCTGGTCGCCCCCGACGGCTGGACGCTCGACCAGCACTTCCTCGACCTGCCCGGCCGCAAGGACATCCAGGTCGAACTCGCCCTCGACTACTTCTCCAACGTCGAGCTCTACCCCGCCTGGCAGGCCTGGCTGCGCGCCGACCAGCCGCCCACGCTGGTGCTCTGGGGAGTGGGAGACCCGTTCTTCACCGAGGCCGGTGCGCGTGCCTACCTGCGCGACCTGCCCGGGGCCGAGCTGCACCTGTTCGACACCGGGCACTTCGCGCTGGAGGAGAAGCTGCCCGAAATCGCCCCGCTGATCGACGACTTCCTCGCGCGGATCGGGAAGTAGCCGACCGGTGCGGGGTGTTCGGGGGCAGGAGGCTCAGGCGGTTCGGGCGTGTTCAGAGCCCTTCGGCGTGTTTCAGTCGCGGCGCAGCAGGTAGGTGACGAAGCCGAGCGTCCCCCGGTAGCCGTGCAGCCACCCGGTGCGGTGCCGGTCCGCCGCCTCCCGGGCGGCAGCCGCGTCCGGGTGGTCCGGGTGGTCCAGCGCCCACTCGGCCAGCGAGCCCGTCCAGGCGAACTCGTACTCGTCCCACTCCTGTTCGGTGCTGACAAGCCCGAACACCGGCGTCCAGCCCTCCGCGAGGACCCGCTCGGTGGTCGTCGCGAGATCCGCGAAGTCCTCCCGTGCCGCGCCCAGTCCGTCCAGCGCCGCCCGGGACGGCTCGCGCTGCCAGAACCCCTCGCCGACCAGCAACCGGCCGCCCGGGGCCAGGAGTTCGCGGGCCGCGGCGAGCGTCGGCAGCAGGCCGCCGAAGGCGTGGGTGGCGCCGACGCACAGCACCAGGTCGAAGGGCTCCTCCGCGGTGAACTCCCGTGCGTCCAGGTGGTGCAGGCCGATCCGGCGGGCCACGCCCAGTGCGGCCGCGGACTCCCGGGCCCGGGTCAGCGCCGCCGCGTCCAGGTCCACGCCCACTGCCCGCCAGCCCGGGCCGGCGGCCAGCGCCCGGAGCAGCCAGGCGCCCTCGCCGCAGCCCAGGTCCAGGGCCCGGCCCTGCTCCGTCCCGGCCATGGCACGGTCCAGCAACCGGGCCACCGAGCCGTCCGCCAGCGGGGCCGCGATCGGGTGGTGGGCATGGGCGAGGCGGGAGATCTGCTGACGGTCCATCCGAGCAGTATGGATCGGGGCGGTGCGGCGTGCAGCGGGTTTCTCAGGCCCGGGAGTACGTCCGTCCCTTCCACGCCGAGCCCCGGCCGCGCCAGTGCTGTACGGCCGAGTCCACCGTCATCAGCAGGTACAGCCCCGCGGTGAACGGCAGCAGCAGCACGGCCGCGGCCGGCTGCCCGTAGTACCGGACCATCGGCAGGTACGTGCCCGCCATCAGCGCCCACGCCGCCCCACCCGCCGCGGCCACCGCCGGCGCGCCCGCCACCAGCCCGGCCACCGTCGCCACCGGCGGCACCAGGTACACCAGCGCCAGCCCCAGCACCGTCCCGAGCAGCAGCGCCGGCGAATGCCTGAGCTGGGCGTACGCGCTGCGCGACACCATCCGCCACAGCTGCTCCAGCCGCGGGTACGGACGCACGCTGTCCACGTCGTCGGCCAGACCCAGCCAGGTCCGGCCGCCGGTCGACTTCACCGCCCGGGCCAGCGACACGTCGTCGATCACCGCGCCGCGGATCGCCGCCACCCCGCCCGCCCGCTCCAGCGCCTCCCGCCGCACCAGCGAACAGCCGCCGGCCGCGGCCGCGGTCCGGGCACCCGGACGGTTGCTCCGGCGGAACGGGTACAGCTGGGCGAAGAAGTACACGAAGGCCGGCACGATCAGCCGCTCCCAGCCGGTCTCCACCCGCAGCCGGGCCATCTGGGACACCAGGTCCAGGCCGTTGCTCTCGGCGGCGGCCACCAGCTCGGCCAGCGAATCCGGGCCGTGCGCGATGTCGGCGTCCGTCAGCAGCAGGTACTCGGCGTCCGGACCGGCCAGCTCCACGCCGTGCCGCAGCGCCCACAGCTTGCCGGTCCAGCCCGGCGGCAGCGGGGGAGGGGTGGTGACGGTGAGCTCCAGCCCGTCGATCGTCCGCAGCTCCGCCGCCAGCGCGCCGGTGTCGTCCGAACTGTGGTCGTCCACCAGGATCACCCGGGCCCGCCCCGGGTACTTCTGCGCCAGCAGCGTCGGCAGGCTCACCGGGACCACCGAGGCCTCGTCCCGGGCCGGTACCACGACCGCCACCTGCGGCCAGCGGACCGGCGGGCGACGCGGCGGCAACCGAACGTCGGTGCGCCAGAACGAGCCGTGGCAGCACGCCAGCCAGAGCCAGACCAGCAGGGAGAACGCGGCGATCCACAGCAGGACGGTCACCCCGGCAGTCTGCCGCAGAACCGGGCCCGACGGGCGGATCGACTAAAGTCTTGAGCCGTGAAGATCGCACTGATGGACTCCGGAATCGGCCTGCTGGCCGCCGCCGCCGCCCTTCGGAAGCAGCGCCCGGACGTGGATCTGGTGCTCTCTTCCAACCCGGCCTCGATGCCGTGGGGGCCCCGTACGCCGGAAGAGGTCACCGAGCTGGCCCTCGGCTGCTGCCGGGCCGCCGCCGCGCTCGAACCCGACGCGCTGGTGATCGCCTGCAACACCGCCTCCGTCCACGCGCTCGCCACCCTGCGGGCCGAGCTGGAGCCCGGGCTGCCGGTGGTCGGCACCGTCCCGGCGATCAAGCCCGCCGCCGTGCGGGGCGGCCGGGTCGCCATCTGGGCCACCCCGGCCACCACCGGCAGCGCGTACCAGCGCGGGCTGATCCGCGACTTCGGCGGTTCGGCGGACATCACCGAGGTCGCCTGCCCGGGCCTCGCGGACGCGGTCGAGCACGGCGACGACGAAGCCGTCACGGCCGCCATCGCCGACGCCGCCGCCCGGACGCCGGCCGGCACCGACGCCATCGTGCTCGGCTGCACCCACTACGAACTCGTCGACGACCGCATCCGCGCCGCCGTCGCCCCGACCGCCGCCCCGGGGCTCACCCTGCACGGCTCGGCCGACGCCGTCGCCGCCCAGGCCATCCGCCGCGTCGCCGACCCCACCCGCACCGGCACCGGCACCCTCACCGTCCTCCACGCCGGCACCCCCGCCCACCTCCCCCCGGCCGCCGCCCTCTACCCCCAGGGCAACGCCCTCGCCACCCTCATCGGCTGACCGCGCGAGAAGTCGGCCCGGCCGACTTCCCACGCAGCTCGCTCCCTGAAGCCCTTCTGGTCGGTCGCACCAGAAGTCGACCCGGCCGACTTCTGGTGCAACGACTGCCCCGAACCGCCCCGCCTCCCCAGGGTGAGCGTCTGGCCGCCACGGCCTCTACGCGCATAGAGCCGCTGGGCATGGGATCCGGCCCGCCGACAGTCGGCGCACGGGAAGTCGATCTGGCCGACTTCTCGCGCAACGACCGCTTCGAGCGGCACCACCCCCGACTCAAGCGGCCAATCGCCCCTGGTCTCTATGCGCATAGAGTCCCCGGATGCGGGCTCGTGCCCGGCTTGCTTGCATGGGAAGTCGGCCCAGTCGACTTCCCGCGCCATGCCTGGATGCAACGGCTGGGCAGCCCGGCTCCTGGAGTCTGTTGGTCGCTAGCCCTGGGCTTGCTGGTGCACAGGAAGTCGGCCCGGCCGACTTTTCGCGGAGTCGCTGCTTCGAATCGCGCAGAAAGTCGGCCGGCCCGACTTTTCGTGCAGCGAGCGTTCCGGGCTTCCCGGCGGCGTGCGGGAGGTTGGTCCCGCCTGCGCGCGCGAGAAGTCGGCCAGGCCGACTTCCTGTGTGGCGGCCGGCTCGCCCAGCCCGTTGAGCATGCACTCGCTGAAGCCTCTTGGGGCACGCCGGAAGTCGGGCGGGCCGACTTCTGGGGTGGGTTTGTGCCGGAAGTCGAGTGGGTGGAGTCGACTTTTTGCGGGGGCGGGGGTGGCATTCCGGGCGCCCGGAATGACTTGGCTGGGCGCGCGAGAAGTCGGCCCGGCCGACTTTCGGTGCGGGATTGGCTCAAGTGATTGGTTGCTTTGGGGATGGGCTGCCGGGGTGCGCGCCGCACAGGAAGTCGACCCGGCCGACTTCCTGTGCGGCGTGATGGCGCCCGTTGCTAGGCGACGGCCTGGCGGCGCCAGCGGCGGTAGGCGGGTTCGAGGCCGGAGAGGATGGTGTCGAAGCGGCGGGTGCTGGTGGTGGAGTCGACCTGGAGGCGGCTGATCTGGAGGGGATGGGAGGGGAGCCGGGGGCCCAGGCGGTGGTCGGAGAGGAAGCCGAGTCGGTAGCCGAGCTCCTGCAGGACGGTTTCGGCGCGGACGTCGTGGCCGCCGTCCGGGTAGGCGAAGGCGATCGGCGGTTCGCCCAGCCAGCGGGTGAGGGCCTCGTGGGCGCCGGTGATCTCGGCGCGCACGGTGTCGTCGTCGCAGCGCCCGAGGCACGGGTGCCCCTGGGTGTGGTTGCCGATCGCGACGCCGCCGTCCCGCAGGGCGAGCAGGTCGGCCGGGGTCAGCTGCTCCTGGCGGGGCGGCCGACGGTCGGCGCTGACCCGCAGTTCGTGCAGACTGCGCCGCCGGTCCGGGTCCGGCATGGCCTTGAGCCGCCGGAGCAACTGGGACGGGTGTCCGCAGTCGAGCGAGCGGGCCCGGCCCCCGTGCCGGGCGAGGAAGTCGGCCTCGTGCCACCAGAACGGCCGTTCGGTGCCGATGAGCTCCGAGATGACGAACGCGGTGGCCGGAATGCCCCGGGCGTCGAGGGCCGGTAGGGCGTGGGTGAGGACGCTCCGGTCGGCGTCGTCGAAGGTGACCAGGACGCTCCGGGGCGGCAGTGGCCGCCGTTCGGTCACGGCCTGGAGGACCGCGCCGAGCGAGACCGGCGTGGCGAGCCGCTGGAGCCGGTCGAGCTGGGCGCCGAACGAGCGGTGGTCGGTCACCCCGTGGTACGCGAGCACCGCGAGCCGTTGGGCGGCCAGGGCCCGGAACAGCGGCTGGACGGGGGCGAACCGCAGCCATTCGCCCCGAGCGTCCTGCTGTTCCGTGTCGACGGCCGCCCGGTGACGGCCCCCGCCGTCCAGGTGCGTGCCGTGGCGGTGCTCCTCGCGCCGACGGTCGCCGTGCAGGAGATCGCCGCCGAGCTGATCGCCGCGAAGGTGATCGCCGTGCAGGTGGTCGCCGTGCGGACGGTCGGTGGGCCGGCCGGTGCCGTGCCGGTCCGCCGACCACCCGACGGTCAGGGGCAGCGCGCGCATGCGGGGTGCCGGCCGGGCGCGGGCCATGGAGATCGATGTACTGGACTGGGACTGCGGCACGGTTCCCCCTCGTTCGCCGAGCGGCGTGGCGGTACCGCCGGAGGACGGAGCCCGGCCTCCGACTCCAGGGGCGGCGGCTCCGCTCCTGGATATTCCTGTTCTCGGTGGGGGGTTCACACCCGTCCCTCGAACGGCTCCTGGATCACTCAATGCCATTGAGACCGCTGCACCGGACGGATGGTTGTACCGGGGGGACGAGGATTTTTCGTGGACTGATTGTGGAGCCGGAATGCACGCCCGGACGCCTCGGACACACTTCGGGGCGGGCCCGGCGTGCCGCTGACCAGCCCGGATCCACCGGTTGCGCAGCGTGTCCGGACCTTCACTCCCTGCGGGCTGCCACCCGCGCCGCCCCGGGGTACCTTGGGCTCATGGCAGATGCGGACCGTGACCCCTTCCACCTCCACGGGGCCTCCCGGATGGCTCGCGCGTGCAGCGGCGGAGCCCTGGTCACCCACCAGGTCCCGCTGACGGTGGTGGGCCTGGCCTGCCTGGCGCTCGGCATCGTCGTGGCCGTGTTCGTGCCGGACAGTGACGGGCCGGCCTGGGCGATGGCGGTGGCCGGCTGTCTGGCCGCGGGCGTCCTGCTGCTCGGCCGGATCGCCTTCGGCGTGTTCCGCGACCGGCGCCGCGCCGCGCTCTGACAGCGCCCCGGCCGGCGTACCGGCCGTACGGTCGGCGGGTTCCGTCCGGGCGTTGCCCCCACCCGTAACGTCGATCGCTCTCGGAATTCCGAAACGGCCGATCGAGCGAAATTGGTCAGACCGACTGAATATCGTCCAGTCGGACAATCTCAGGCCCTCTTCTTTCACCATTCCCGGACGACAGCTTCATCCCGCCTCTACTGTGAAGGCGTTCTTCCGGCTCGAAGCGCCGTGGAGGTGGAGCGATGAGCGGTAGACCGGATCGCGCCGCGGCCGTCTCATGAGACGCGCCGGCGACCTCGCCGTCGCCGCCCTGGCCGCGGTCGTCGCACTGCCGCTGGCCCTGCTGATCGCCGTCCTGCTCCGCTGCGGCACCGGCGGCCCGGTCCTCCAGCGGCAGATCCGGACCGGCCGGCACGGCCGCGAGTTCCAGCTCCTGCGCTTCCGGACCGGAGGGGACGGCCGGCTCACCGCCCTGCTGCGGCAGTCCGGTCTGGACGAGCTGCCGCGGCTGTGGAACGTGGCGCGCGGCGACATGGGGGTGATCGGGCCCCTGCCGGTCGGCCCGGACCAGGCGGCGCACTACTCCCGCCGGGAGCGCGGCCGGCTCGCCGTCCGGCCCGGCCTCACCGGCTGGGCCCAGCTGCAGGCCCTGAGCCGCGGCCGGACGCCGCGCCCGCTCAGCCGCCCCGAGTGGGCGGAGCTCGACCTCTGGTACGTCGAGCACCGTTCCTTCGGGCTCGACCTGCGCATCCTCGGCCTCACCGTGCTCGCCCTGCTGCGGCCCGACACCGGCCGGGCGCACCGGGTCGGCCCGGAGCCGCCCCGATAGGCTGCGGCCCATGGCCATTCCCCCCTTCCTCGCCGAGCTCCGCGCCATCGTGGGAACCCGCCCGCTCTGGCTGAGCGCCGTCGTCGCCGTCGTGCTGGACGACCGCGACCGGGTGCTGCTCGCCCGCCGGGCCGACGACGGCCGGTGGGCGCCGGTCGGCGGCATCCTCGACCCCGGGGAGCAGCCCGCCGACGGCGTGGTGCGCGAGTGCGAGGAGGAGACGGGGGTGGTGGTCGTGCCCGAGCTGCTCGCCTCCGTCACGGTCTCGCCGCAGGTCACGTACCCGAACGGCGATGTGACGCAGTACCTGGTGCTGACCTTCCGCTGCCGCGCGGTCGGCGGCGAGGCGCGGGTGAACGACGACGAGTCGCTGGACGTCGGCTGGTTCGGGCTGGACGAGCTGCCGCCGATGATCGAGAGCGAGCACGAGCGGCTGCGCCACGCGCTGGAGTGCGAGGGTCCGGCGGTCTTCACCTGGGAGGGCAAGGAGCGCCCCTGAGCCCGGGGGCGGGCCCATCACGGCCCGCCGCAGGTCCTCAACCACCCGCCCGCGCCGGGTCAGCCCTTGTACTGCCGGTAGGCCTCCTCCGCCGCGTCCAGCACCGCGGCCAGGTCCCCGCCCGCCGTGGCGGTGGCGGTCGCGGCCACCGCGCCCTCGACGAACGGGGCGTTGGCGAACCGGACCGGGAAGGGCAGCCCGTGCTCGTCCGCGTCGGCCAGCAGCGCGCGGACGGTGGTGACCGCCCCGCCGAGGTCGGCGAGCACCACCACGCCGTGGCCCTGGTCCACCCGCCGGGTCGCGGCGGCCACCAGGACGGCGCTGATGCCCGGTCCGTCCGACGGGTCGCCGCCGGTCGCCGCGACCGGCGCGGGGGAGTCGGATCCGGTCAACGCGAGCGCGAGGGAGCGTACGGCGGTGGCCAGTTCCTGGCTGTGCGAGACCAGGACGATCCCGACCCGCCCGTGGGTGGCGGTCCGGGCGGGGGTCGGCCGGGGCAGCTGGGTGGGTGAGGGGGGCGTCCGGGGTGCCGGGGGATGGGCCGAGGGGGCGTCGGAGATGGGGATGACGTCGGCGCGGGTGCCGTCCCGGCGGCTCATCGGCTGCTCCCTCGAACGGGTCGGTCGGTGGATCGTTCTGGCAAGGCGCGCTCGGTCGAACCGGTTGTCCCGGTCGGTCAGGGCGGAGCGGCCCGGGCCCCGGCACCTCCCGGGCCGGGCCGGGGAAGCGGTCGTACGGCGCCCTGGCAGCACTCTGGCAGCTGCCCGCCGCCCCCGCCGGTCGGGACACGCCTCGACCCGTCCTCCGGTCGCGCCCGTCCCCGCCCGGAGGAGTCCTCGTCAACCCGCTGACCGGGGCCGGGCGGTGTGGCTAGGCTGGCCCAGGAACGCCGTCGGGAGGAGATCGGTCAGTGGGATCCAACAGCGGGACGGACACGGAGGTCAGCGTGGTGCAGCCGGATCTGGCGCCGAACGGGAAGCCCAGGGTGGACTTCACCGGGGCGGAGTGGCTGTGCAGCAGCCAGGGTGTCGGCGACGTGCAGATCGCCTTCGTGGACGGCTACATCGGGATGCGGGACGGCCGCCAGGAGGACGGGCCGGTCCTGGTCTTCACGCCGGGCGAGTGGCGGGCCTTCGTGCTCGGCGCCCGGGACGGCGAGTTCGACCTCACCTGAGCCGAGGCGCGCGGAGCCCGTCGGCGCCGAGCCGGCGCCCGGCAGCACGGGAGCGGACCCCCGGTCGACGGGGGTCCGCTCCGTAGGCGATCTTTCGGGTCCGAAACATCACAACTGATGATCCATTGAGCGTGCCCCGTCAGAATTTCTGTTGACTGTTAGACAAACGCAGCTCAGAGTAAGAGCACGGGCAGACGCCGTGCCCACCGCCCCCACGCGGCCAGACACGGCGCCTGCTGTGCGGCCCGGCAGTACTGCCAGGCCATCCTCCCAGTCATCCCCTGCGCACCGGGGTGCGTCGGCCGGTCCCGGCCCCGAGATGGGGCCGGCAGTCGCCGGGAGGTTGGCGCCGAAGCCGAGAGCGACTCGGATGACGGCACCGGTGCTCGGGACCCGCACGCCCCCACGCGGCGGCGTCCCGAGCAGATCCACGGGAGCGACGGGCCGGGGCCCCGCGGATCTGGCTTGTGAAACTTGGAACTGTTGGCTTGTGTGTTCGTGCTGTGTGCGACGACGAAGCTGGGTGCTCGGCGGTTCGGCACGACAAGTGCACAGTGAGGGAAACGCGTGTAGGGCCGCGTTGCGACATGCCGTCCCCCCGGAGGGTGAAACCCAGAACGGCTGTCGTGCTGAACCGAACGTAGCCCGGACGGTTGCTCAGAGTCAACATTGGTCTCTGAGCGTCGATCTCCCGGCCACCCCCCGGCGGTGCCCCACCCACCTCGCGAACGCGGTGTGCCGGACACGTACGATGTTCCCATGTCTTTTCTCCGCCGTCGCTCCGGACAGCCCGCCGGCCCGGACTTCGACGTGCTCGCGATGGACCCGGGCGACTGGCCCGGTGACTTCGGTGCGGCCATGATGACCGGCCCGGACGGCTCCTGCCAGGGGATTTTCCTGCGCTACGACCTGTTCGGCGGCAGAGGTCCGGCGATGTTCATCGGCAACCTCCCCGAGGGTTCGCCCGCCCGGGAGACCGGCGACGAGGTGCCCTTCGAGGTGCGGCAGCTGCTCGCGGCGCTGGAGAACGACGAGCCGGTCGAGTTCGTCTCGGCCGAGGACTTCCCGGTGATGCTCGGGGACGACCTGCTGATCGTGAAGAAGGTGAAGGTCAGCGAGGAGCGCGTGTTCTGCGCCCAGTTCGGCCGCAGCGACGGCGTCCTGGTCACCGTCGCGTCCTGGGACCGACCGATTTCGGACGACCTGTATCAGCTGCTGAAGCCGCTCCCCGCGGACATGTTCCAGCAGGGCTGATCCCGCCGGGGCCGGCCGGCTCCGCCCGGGGGTCGGACGCTGCTTGACGGTATCGATCAACGGTTCGTACAGTCGCGAACATGCCGTGCCGCCTTCCGCTGCTGACCCGTCGCAGGCATCTGGACCTGCGGCGCACCGCCAGCGCGGCGTGTCCGGGCCGCTGAGGGGGGATTCGTCCCCCGGCGGCGGGCGATCGGCCGGGTGTCCGGTCGGCGCCGGGACCAGGGGCGGGCCGTGAGCCGGCCTCCGGGGCCGCCGATCGCCACCGCGCGCCCGTACGGCGTGCTGCCCGCACCTGCCGAGCCCACGCTGCCGCCCGGAGGCACAGCATCATGACCACTCGCGCCGCCAACCGTTCGACCGCCGAGCGTTCGTCCGAGGACCACGCGTCCGACGACCGCCCCGCCGACAACCGTTCGCCCAGGAGCGCGTCCGCCGGACGCCGTTCGCGGACCGCCGCTCCGCCGGCGGGTTCCGAACCGACGGGTTCCGGCCATCTCGAATCCACCGGTTCCACACCCACAAGTTCGGCCCCCGGCGGCGCGGCACCCGACCGGAGCGCGGTCGAGACCGCCCTCGCCGGACTGCCCCGGGTGGTCGACCTGCTGGCCGCCCGCGCCGAGGAGCACGACCGCGACGCGACCTTCCCGTACCAGGGGATCGAGGCCGTCCACGAGGCCGGACTGCTCACCCTCACCGTCTCCGAGCGGTACGGCGGTCCGGGCGGAACGCTCGCCGACACCGTCCGGGTGCTGTCCCGACTCGGCCGCGGCGACGCCTCGGTGGCCGTGGTCACCGCCTTCACCCTGCTCCAGCACGCCGAGCAGGCCCGCCGGGCCGACTGGCCGACGGCGGGCTACCGGCGGCTGCTCACCGAGTCCCGGCGCGGCCCGGCGCTGGTCAACACGCTGCGGGCGGAGCCCGGTGCCGGGGCGGGCGAGCTGCCCGGCACGGTCGCCCGACGGGACGGCGACGGCTGGCTGCTGACGGGCCGGAAGACGTACTGCACCGGAGCCGAGGCGCTCGCCTGGATGGCGGTGACCGCGCGGACCGACGAGGAGGAGCCGCGGATCGGCACCTTCCTGGTCCGCGGGGAGAGCGAGGGCCTGGAGATCGACCCGACCTGGGACCAGCTCGGGCTCCGGGCCAGCGCCAGCCACGACGTGGTGCTGGACGGGGTCCGGGTGCCGGGCGACCTCGCGCTCGGCCTGACGAACGGTCGCCGGACGGTCCGTCAGAGCGCCGATGCCGACGCCGAGCTCTCGTCGGCCTGGCACGACCTGGCCCTCTCCGCCGTGGCGATCGGGGTCGCCCGGGCCGCCGAGGCGTGGCTGATCCGCTTCCTCAACCAGCGCACCCCGGCCAATCTGACCGAGCCGCTCGGCACCCTGCCCCGCTACCGGACCGCCCTCGGCGAGATCGAGGCCCAGCTGATCGGGGCCGAGGAACTGGTCGAGGGCCTGGCCTCCCGGGTGGACCGGGGCGACCAGGAGGCCGTCGCCCGGACCGGTCCGGCCCACCTGCTGGCCACCCGGGCCGCGACGGCGGTGGTCCAGCAGGCCGTCGCCCTCACCGGCAACCCCGGCCTGAGCCGGCGTCACCCGCTGGAGCGCTACCTGCGGGACGTGCTCAGCAGCCGGGTGCACCTGGCCCCCGACGAGACCGTCCTGGAGGCCGCCGGCCGGGCCGCCCTGGAGCGGGGCGCCCGGCCGTAGGGCCCGGCGTCGAACTCCCGGGCCCGGCGGGTCCTGACGGTGGTCCGACGGGCCCCGGCGGTGGCTCAGCGGGTCCCGACCGCGGCGCGGACGGCCCGGCGGGCGAGCGCCGCGTCGTCGTAGAGCCGACGGATCATGATCCGCTGCTCCTCGCCGGCGCCCGGCACGTCGTACAGCCGGATCTCCCGCATCAGCACCAGCACCAGGTTCACCAGGAACGCGTCCCGGGCCAGCGTGCCGCCGCTCTGGGCGAGTTGGCTGATCTGGCGGCGTGCCGCAGTGTCCCCGGACAGGACGCTCCAGAGCACCGCCAGGTCGTAGCCGGGCAGGTACCAGCCGGCCTGCTCCCAGTCGACCAGCACCGGTCCGGACGGCGCCAGCAGCATGTTGCTGAGCAGGGCGTCGCCGTGGCAGAGCTGGAGCGGGGTGCTGCCGAGGCCGTGCAGCAGGCCGCGGAGGTCGCCGGCGTCCCGGTCGGTGAGCTGGCCCACCGAGTGGTAGCGGGAGATCTCCAACTGGTAGTCCAGGCGCGGCTGGAAGACGTCGGTCGGCGGCCGCCACAGGTTCAGCGTGCGGACCGCGGTGAGCAGCGCCCGCACCTCGCCCGGGGTGGGCGCGTTGACCGGGTGGCGCTCGCGGGCCGCCGGGCGCCCCGGGACGCGCTCCATGACCAGCACGCACCGGTCGTGGTCGGCCGCCACCAGCCGGGGCAGCCGCACCGGCGGACGGTGCCGGACGAACGCCCGGTAGACCGCCACCTCGTGGTGGAAGTCGGCCACCAGCTGCTCGAAGTACTCACTCCGCACCGCCTGCGGCGCCAGGCACTTGGCGACCACCGGAGCCCGCCCGATGGTGCCCGCCACCAGGATGTGGCGGCTGCCCTCGCGCAGGACCTGGCGCGGGGTGAACGCGGGACATATCCGCGAGACGCCCGCGAGCGCCGCCCGGACCGCCGGGGTCTGGAGCGCCGACGGGTCGATCCGCTCCGGGCCGCCGCCGACGGGCAGGCCGGGCCGCCGGGCCCGCAGCACCTGGCCGTCGGCCTGCCGGGCCAGCGGCATCCGGCCGCCGCCCGGCAGGGCGGTCTCGGGGGCGCGCAGGCCCAGCGCGGTACGGCCGGCGGGGCCCAGCGCCGTACGGCCGGTCGGGACGACCCGGGTGTCCGTGGCCCGGCCCTCGGCGCCGCGCGGGACCGCGGGACGGCTCGCCGGGGGCACGGCCCTGGGGCCGGTGCGGCCGGCGGCTGCGGTGGGGGGGCGCAGCGCTGGGCGGGTCGCGGTGGGCGTGGGGGTCGTCGCTGAGGAGTACATGGGCTGAGGGAGGTCCCTTCCGGTCCGTCGGCGGGTGCTTGCCCCGCGGGGGCGGGGGAGGGCCGGTGCCGTGTGCTTCCTGGCGTGACGGCGGCCCTGCGGGTGGTGCGGTACGTCGTGCGGTGCGCTGCTCCGCGCGGTACCCCGTAGCGGTGCGGTCGGTGGTGCGCGGGCGCCGGGCACGGACGCGGGGTCAGGAACCCCTGGTCGGCGGTGCTCCGGCCGTCCGCACCCTGGGGAATGCGGTCGGCCGGACTGCCGTGGCCGTGCCCGGCGCTCCCGCGCCACCCGGCCGCGCCACCCCCTCGGGTGAGGACCGGGAGCGCCCCGTGCCACCGTCGGGGGACAGCCCCGACGCTGGTGGGACACCGCCCGACCCGGGGGGCGAGGTGGCGCACCCCTACAACACACCCGTCGGGCACTGGCTTAGTAGTCTGGCGGGCCCTGGCGAACGGTGGCGAATGCTCGCCCGGCACTTGCCCGAGCCTCTAGCCTCGGATCAGCCGAGGAACCTGGGGGCTTCGTTGAGCAGGGAACCCAACACCCGACTGGCCGACCTGTTCGTCCTGACCGGATGGTCGAAGGGCGAGCTGGCGCGGCTGGTCAACCGTCGGGGTGCCGCGATGGGGCAGCTGCAGCTGTCCACCGACACGTCGAGGGTACGGCGTTGGATCGAGCAGGGGGAGATCCCGCGCGATCCGGTGCCGAGGGTGCTGGCGGCCGTGTTCACGGAGCGGCTCGGCCGTGTCGTCACCACTGAGGACCTCGGTCTGGAACGACACCGGCCCACCAGGTCCGGAGCGGACGCGTCCGCAGCAGTGCCATGGTCGCCGGATCGAACAGCCGCGGTCCTCACCGAGTTCACGGGAATGGACCTCATGCTGAACCGACGTGGATTGGTGGGCGCCGGAGCCGCGCTCACGGCCGGGGCGGTCATCGCCGACTCGCTGAAGGGCTGGCTGGGCGGGGACGCGGTCGCGTACGCGGCCTCCGTCCCAGGGCCGCGACAGGCGGTCGCCGGGGGCGGAGCGCACCCGGCGGCGGACGTGTACGACGCGGGCCCGGTCGGGCTCGACGAGGTGGAGTCGCTGGAGCACTCGGTACAGGTGTTCCGGGCCTGGGACGCGGCCCGCGGCGGCGGGTTGCAGCGCAAGGCGGTGGTCGGTCAACTGAACGAGGTCGGCGGCCTGTTGACGCACCGGCACGCACCCGCGGTGGAGCAGCGGCTGTGGCTGGTCGCGGCCAACCTGGCGGTGCTGGCGGGCTGGATGTCGCACGACGTGGGGCTGGAGCCCACCGCCCAGAAGTACTTCATGATCGCGGCCGACGCGGCCAAGGAGGCCGGCGACCGGCCACGGGCCGGCGAGGCGATCTCCCGGGCCGCGCGGCAGATGGTGCACCTGGGCCGGGCCGACGAGGCGCTGGACCTGATGTCGGCGGCCAAGGCGGCCGGCGGACGGCTGCTGCCCAGAACGCGCGCCATGCTCAACACCGTCGAGGCGTGGGCGCACGCCTCGATCGGGCACTCCCAGGACACCTACCGGCTGCTCGGGGAGGCCGAGGACCTGTTCACCGAGGAGGCACCGGAGCCACCGCCCTCGTGGATGCAGGTGTTCGACGAGGCCGAACTGCGCGGCATGCAGGCCCTGGTGCTGCGCACGCTCTCCGAGCACGACCCGGGGGCGGCCCCCGAGGCCCGCCGGCACGCGGAGCGGGTGATCACCCTGCGGGAGGGGACCGGGCAGCTGCGGTCGGCGCTGTTCGACCGGATCACCCTGGCCTCGGTGCACCTGCTCACCGGCGAGCCGGACGCGGCGCGGTTCCAGGCCAAGATGGTGATGAACCTGATCGGCCAGAACTCCTCGCACCGGACCTGGGACCGGCTGCGCGAGATGTACCGGCTGACCGCGCAGTACCGGGGGCTGCCCGTGGTGGACGAGCTGCGGGAGGAGCTGGGCCGGGCGCTGCGGGCGGCGGACGCCAAGAACCGGCGCCGGCTGACCTGACGGGCCCGCGGACGTACGGGCCCGGGCCGGGCCGTCGGGCGCGGTACGGCGGGGCGGGGGTTGTGGGCTCGGAGTGAGAGGGGCCGTGCGCTCAGTGCGGCGGGGCCGGGCGGAGCAGCATGCGCAGCGCGACGACCGTGCCGTCGGTGCCGAGGACGGGCTCGCCCGCGCACTCGACGCCGTCGTACCGCCCGTCGGGCCGGCGGACCCGCAGGGTGCCGGCGGCGCAGCGGCCGTGCACCAGGGCGTCGGTCATCATCCGCCGCAGCAGCGGCCGGTCCGCCTCGGGGAGGCGGTCGGGCAGCCGGTCGAGGCTGAGCGGGCCGTGGCCCGGCTCGCAGCCGAGGAGGAGGTAGGCCTCCGGGCTCCACTGGATCCCGTCGGTCAGCAGATCCCATTCCGCGGAGCCGATCGGGCCGTCGTCGGTGATCGCGTCGTGGTCGCCGCCGGCGCCGAGGTACGGGCCGGTCGGCTCCTGGGCCGTGCCGTCCACTCTGCCGTCCGTTCCGCTGTCGGCGTCGCCCGTACCGTCGCCCGTGCCGGGTCCGCCCGGGCCGCCGGCGCCGACCGTGACGCCGCTCGCCGCGCCGCTCCCGGCGCTCGCCGTGCCGCCCCCGCCCGCCGGGGCGCCGTCCACGTGGGCGGCTCCCGGCGGGCGGGTGGCGCCTAATGGCATGTTCATGGCGGACCTATCGCTCGGTACACGGCCCGCGGTGTGCGGGCCGTTCGGACAGTGAGAAGACTGTCGCACAGCGTTGTCACCCCTGTGGGTGATTTCGACAGAACGCGGGCAAAATTTCCGCTGGCATATGCCACTGTGGCCGGAGCCGTCGTCGCCCTGTGTGCGGACGGGGGCCCGAGGCGGTAACCTTCGGTGATTCCGGCGCCCGGGCGCCCACCGCAGTACCGACCAGAGACCCCGGCGACGGAAATCCCGTTGCCACTCCGACCGCCGCAACGGATGCTGACCTCATGTTCGAGCCAGTGATAGCACCCAGTGCCAGCCTCCTAGGCCTCCTTCAGCGAGGCCGTGGTGACGGGCAGCTCCACGCGCTGGCCGCCGACCGTGCCGAGGCCATCGCCGCGCTGGAGGAGTGCGTCACCAGGGACCCGCGAGCCGACTGGCAGGTCGAGAGCCGCTCCCTCTACTACGCGCGCATCTACATGGACCTGGAAGCCCCCCTCGAGGGCATCGAGGACCACCTCCACTCCGCCGAGGACCTGGTCACCGACGACGAGAGCCGCACCGGCCTCGCCCTTTCCGTCCTGGGCCACCTCGCCGCGTACGGCCGGCGCGACGCGCTGCTGATGCTGCGCGAGTACGCCGCCACCGGCGCCAACTGGGCGTGGGCCCTCGACGAGCTGGCCCTGCGCGACGACGACCGCGGCCTGCTGCTGCTCGGCACCGCCGTACTGGACCACTTCGAGCCGGGCCCCGAGGGCGACGCCGAGCTGCGCGAGTTCATCCGCAACGCGTACGAGCCCCGGCCCTGGCGGCTCTGGGCGGCCTACCACCCCAGAGTGGCGGCGGCCAGCGAGCAGTCACCCTTCGACCTGTGGCAGCGCCAGATCAACCGCAGCGGGGTCACCCCCGGCTGGTCCACCGCCGACGTGCTGGCCTGGGCCGACCAGGGCGAGCTCGGCGGCCTCGGCGCCGGCGCCTTCCTCGGCCGGCCCGACGCCCGCCCGGAGCCCGCGCGCGGCCCCGACTCGCCGTCCGGCCCCGACGCGGTGGACCGCCGCGCCGCCGCGGCCGCCCGCTGCCTGACCGCCGTGGTCCGGCCGGAGGACCGTCCGCTGCTGCTGGAAGCGGCCCGCGACGGCCTGCCCGGCGCCCGCCGGGCCGCCCTGCGCCACCTGGTGGAACAGCGCGACCCGGCCGCCGTCGAACTGATCGAGGCCGCCGCCGCGGACGTGGACGACCGGATCGTCCGGGCCGCCCTGGAGCTGCTCGGCCGGATGCGCGGCCCCGAGGTGCTGACGCAGGCGCGCCGCTGGGCCGACCCGGCCAGCGGCGGCGCCGACAGCGCGCTCGGCGAGGCCGCCGTCCAGCTGCTCGCCGACGCCGGGGAGCCGGCCGACGCGCCGCTGGTGGTGGCCGGGCTGCGCCGCTGGATCTCCGTGCGCGGGGTCAGCGGTACCGGGCTCGGGTCGCTGGTCGACGGTGCGGGGCGGCTGGCCGCCGCCGACGCCGTCCCGGTCCTGCGCCACGTCTACGGGGAGGCCGCCTCCTCCGAGCTGCGCGGACGCGCCGCCCAGGCGCTGGCCGCGACCGACGTGCACTTTCCCGAGGGGCCCGCCGTCGAGTGCCTCTGGGACTGCGAGGAGTCCACGCGTGAGCTCGCCGCGCGCCATGTCGCCACCACGGGCGACGCGCGTGTGCTGGAGCGGTTGCGCAGGCTCGCCGCCGACCCGGCCGAGGAGGCCGAGGTCCACGCCGCCGTACGCGGCCGGCTGACCGCCGCCCGGGAGTTCGGGCGTTAGGGTCCACAACGTTCGGTGGGCCGGGACACCGTGTCGGTGTCCCGGCCCACTCGTTTCCGCGGGTCCTGGTTTTGTGGAACCCGGTTCTACTTCACCGCGCCCGCGTCCGGAGTCAGGACGCCGCCAACGACCAGTCCGATGATCAGAACGCCGAGCAGCACCCGGTAGACGACGAACGGCAGGAAGCTGTGCGTCGAGATGTACTTCAGGAACCAGGCGATCGCCGCGTAGCCGACCAGGAAGGCGATCACGGTGGCCAGGATGGTCGGCCCCCAGGCCGGGGCCGGTCCCTCGCCGATCTTGAACAGCTCCAGCGCCCCGGAGGCGAGCACCGCCGGGATGGCGAGCAGGAACGAGTAGCGGGCCGCCGCCTCCCGGCTGTAGCCGAGCAGCAGACCCGCGCTGATCGTGCCGCCGGAACGGGAGACGCCCGGGATCAGCGCCAGTGCCTGGGCGAAGCCGTAGACACCCGCGTGCGGCAGCGTGAGGTCGGTGATCGGACGGGCGTGGCGGACGGCCCGGGTGCGGTCGGCGAAGGCCAGGATCAGGCCGAAGACGATCAGCGTGGTGCCGATGATCCGCAGGTCGCGCAGGTGGGTCTCGATGGTGTCCTGGAACAGCTTGCCCAGGATGCCGATCGGCAGGGTGCCGATGATCACGAACCAGCCCATCCGCGCGTCCGGGTCCGAGCGCAGCGCCGGCCGGAACAGGGACAGTGCCCAGGTCTTGATGATCGAGGCGATGTCCCGGCGGAAGTAGATCAGCACCGCCGTCTCGGTGCCGAGCTGGGTGACGGCCGTGAAGGCCGCACCCGGGTCGTCCCAGCCGAGCAGGGCCGAGAAGACCCGCAGGTGGGCGCTGGAGGAGACCGGCAGGAACTCGGTGAGCCCCTGGATCAGGCCGAGGACGGCCCCGTGGAACCAATCGATCACCGGGCACCCGCCGGGGGTATCCGTCGGGCGAGGGGCAGGGGCGGCATGGGCGGGTCCTTGCGGGTCGGATGGGCGTGCGGGACCACCGTGACCCGCCCGGCCCGCGGGCCGCGCGCGAGCCCGGCGCGCGGCTGATGGTACGGGGTGAAAGTGACAGTTCTTTGTTCACCCTTTGTTCCGGCTTTGCGCACAGGGCCCCCGCCGCTCCGGCGGCGGCCGGGAGCTACAGCACCGGCCGCGCCCGGACCCAGGTGCGGTCCGCCGTCAGGTAGCGCTCGACCACCAGACCGGCCTCCACGAGCGCGTGCTCGAACGCCTCGGTGCTGAGCGGTCGGGACAGGAAGGTCTGGGTCCAGGTGCCGTCCGGGAAGACGTACTCGAACCGCACGGAGTTGACGCCGTCGCCGACCGGCGTGGCCGAGACCAGCCGGGCCCGCCCGTCCGGGCCGATCGAGCTCTCCCTCGGCACGTTCCGGTGCCAGTCCTCGCCCTCGCGCTGCACCAGCACGCAGCCGTCCTCGGCGACGTGCCGGCGGCAGGTCTCCAGCAGGCCCCGGCGGACCGTCACGTCACCGGCGTGCACCAGGAAGGAGGCGAGCATGACGACGTCGAAGCGCTCGCCGAGGTCCAGCCCTTCGATCGGGCTGCGCACCGTGCGGACGTCCGAGCGGACCCGGGCCAGCATGTCGGCGGACTCGTCCACGGCCGTCACGGTGAAGCCGCGGTCGGTCAGCGGGTGCGTCATCCGGCCCACGCCGCAGCCGAGTTCGAGGATGTGCGCGCCGGGCGGCACCGCCGCCTCGATCACGTCCGGGGCGTCGCCCGCGGGGAGGCGGGTCCACACCTCGACGGCGCAGCCGTCCGGGGTGATCGCGCCCTCGCCCGTCCCGTCGTAGCCATCGCGTCGTTCGTCTGCCATGCCGTTCATCGGAACACGGACGGGTGGGTGGGGGAAGAGGGCGTCGGCAGGTCCGCGCGGGCCGCGGCGCGTTCGGGGTCGGTCTACCGGGGGCCGTCCTCCAGGTCGGCCAGGGTCGCGTGCAGCCAGGCGAGTTCGGCCTCGGTGGTGGCGCGGGCGACGAGCAGCAGGCCGCGCCGGAAGGGGTCGTCGAACTCCTCGGCGCCGATCGGGCGGTCGCCCTCGTAGAAGAAGCTGGCCGGCTCGGCGAGGAAGGCCAGTCGGCGGCGGATCACGGCGGCCTGGGCGGCGGGGTCGGCGAGGTGCCGCAGGAAGGCGAGCAGGGTGAACCAGCGGTTCTCGTCGCTGACGTCGAGCGGTTCGGGCTCGCGCAGCCGGTCGAGCAGCGCGGCGCGGCCGGCCCCGGTGAGGTGCAGGGTGTGCCGGGGCGCGGCGGCGCTGCCCGGCTCGGTCTCGCGGACCAGCAGGCCGTCGGCCTCCAGACGCTTGATCGCGGGGTAGAGCGTGCCGTCGCTGATCGGTCGGACGTGCCCGGTGAGCGCGGCGAGGTGGCGGCGCAGCTCGTAGCCGTGCAGGGGGCGGTCGTACAGGAATCCGAGGATGGCGAGCTTCAGCATGGGGCCACTCTCTCAGATCCGTCCCTCGGGGCATGGGTATCTCGCTATCGTGATACCTCGTGTTCGATGTATGGTCCTGCTCGTCCGCCGGAAACCCCCGGGCCGGTACCCCGAGCCGGCCCCCAGGAATGAGGAGCGAGTGAGCATGCGCGAGGCCCCCGTCACCCCGAACGGCGACCGGATCCGCTGGGTCGAGCTGCCCGGCGCCGAGCCGGTCCGGCTCTACCTGCACGGGCTCGGCTCCAGCTCGCCGGCCTACTTCGCGGCCGCCGCCGCCCACCCGCTGCTGGCCGGGCGGCGCTCGCTGCTGCTGGACCTGCTCGGCTTCGGCCTCAGCGACCGGCCGACGGACTTCGGCTACACGCTGGAGGAGCACGCGGACGCGGTCGCGGCGGCGGTCGCGGCCGCCGGGCCGGACCGGGTCGAGGTGGTCGGCCACAGCATGGGCGGGGCGGTCGCGATCGTCCTCGCCCGGCGGCACCCGCACCTGGTCGAGCGGCTGCTCCTGGTGGACGCCAACCTGGACCGGATCGACCCCGACCGGCGCCGCCCCGGCAGCAGCGGCATCGCGGCCTACGACGAGGAGGAGTTCCTGGCCGGCGGCCTGGGCGAAGTCGCCGAGCGGGTCGGCCCGTTCTGGTGGTCCACCATGCGGCTGGCCGGGCCGGAGGCGCTCCACCGCAGCGCCCGCCACCTCGCCCGGGCGACCGAACCGACCATGCGCGAGCTGCTGCTCGGCCTCGACCTCCCGCGCACCTTCCTCCACCCGGCGGCGGACGGCGAGCCCACCGGCGCCGACGCCCTCCGCGCGGCCGGAGTCCGGGTGGTCGCGGTGCCGGACTGCGGGCACAACATCATGATCGACAACCCGGACGGCTTCGCGGCCGCCGCGGCGGAGGCGCTCGAACAGGGGTGAGCGGGTTCGTGGGTCGCCCGGTGCTCCCGCTCAGCGCCCCCGCAGGGGCACGAAGCGCACCGGCGTCCCCGGCCGGGCCTGGGCGGCGGCCGCGAGGTCGGCGGCCGGCACGACGCCGATCACCGGATAGCCGCCGGTGGTCGGGTGGTCGGCCAGGAACACCACCGGCCGGCCGTCCGGCGGAATCTGCACCGCGCCCAACACCATGCCCTCGCTGGGCAGTTCGCCGTCCCGGGCGCGCGCGACCGGCGGGCCCTCGGTGCGCAGCCCGACCCGGTTGCCGGTCGGGGAGACCAGGTACCGGTCGAGGCCGAGGCGGGCCACCGCCTCCGGGGTGAACCAGTCCGCGCGCGGTCCGAGCCGCAGCCGCAGCACCAGTTCGGCCGGGGGAGCGGGCAGCGGCACCAGCTCGGGCCGGGCCCGGTACGGCGGCGGGGTGCCGACCGGCAGGCGGTCCCCGGCGGCCAACGGGGCCGGCCCGAGCCCGGCGAGCAGGTCCGTCGAGCGGCTGCCGAGCACCGGCGGGACGTCGATCCCGCCCGCCACCGCCAGGTAGCCGCGCACCCCGGCCGTCGCCGCCCCCACCTCCAGCAGCGCTCCGGCCGGCACCAGGACCGGTGCGCCCCAGGCGGCCGGCCGGCCGTCCACCCGGACGGGCGAGGGCGCACCGGTGACGGCGACCAGGACCGCCGCGACGGCCCGCAGCGCGACCCCGCCGATCGTGGTCTCCAGCCCGGCGGCCCCGGGTTCGTTGCCCACCAGCCGGTTGGCCGCCCGCAGGGCCGGCTCGTCCAGTGCCCCGGCCCTCGGCACCCCGAGGTGGGCGACCCCGCGCCGCCCGAGGTCCTGGACCGTGGTCAGCGGCCCCGGCCGCTCCACCACCAGCTCGTTCAACTCGTCTCCCCCTCAGGCCCGTTCCGCGGTGAAGCGGACCCGGGTGCCCGGGGCCAGCAGGGCCGGGGGCTCGCGGTCGGCGTCCCAGAGGGCGAGCGCCGTCCGGCCGATCAGCTGCCAGCCGCCGGGGGAGGGGTGCGGGTAGACGCCGGTGTACGGGCCGGCCAGGGCGACCGAGCCGGCCGGGACGGAACTGCGCGGGGTGGCCCGGCGCGGCACCTCGTACGGCGCCGGGAGGCCGGTGAGGTAGCCGAAGCCGGGGGCGAAGCCGCAGAACGCGACGACGTACTCGGGCCCGGTGTGGATCCGGACGGCGGCCTCCACGGAGACCCCCCACAGCGCGGCGACCTCGGCCAGGTCGGCGCCGTCGTACACGGTCGGGACCTCCAGCAGCGGTCCGTGCGCCACCCCGGCCGCCGCCGCCGTCGGACGGGCGGTGCGCAGCAGGGCCGCGACCGCGTCGACGTCCGCGACGCCGTCCAGCAGCAGGGTGCGCGCGGCCGGGACCAGTTCCTCCACCGCACCGAGCGCCCCCGACTCCCGGCGCTCGCTCAGCCAGCCGTACAGCGCGGCCACCTCGGCCGTCCCGGGCAGCTCGACCAGCAGCGCCCGCTCGCCGACCCGGCGCACCGTCCCCGGTGTCACGTGAAGGCCTCCACCCGGACCCCGGCGGAGGCCAGGGCGCCGCGGATCCGCCAGGCGAGCTGGGCGGCGCCGGGGGTGTCGCCGTGGACGCAGAGCGAGCGGGCCTCGACGGCGATCCGCTCGCCGCCGGCGGCCTCCACCGTGCCGTCCCGGGCGATGGCGACGGCGCGGGTGATCACCGACTCGGGGTCGTGCACCACGGCGTCCGGCTCGCGGCGCGGCACGAGGGTGCCGGTACGGGTGTACGCGCGGTCGGCGAAGGCCTCGGCGACCACCGGGAGCCCGACGCCCTCGGCCACCTCCAGCAGCAGCGAGCCCGGCAGGCCGAGCACGGGCAGCGGCCCGTCGCAGACCGCGCCCGCCCGCAGCACGCCGGCCACCACGGCCTCGGCCTGCTCGGAGTCGCCGACCACCCGGTTGTAGAGGGCGCCGTGCGGCTTGACGTAGGAGACCTTGGACCCGGCCGCGCGGGCGAACACCTGGAGGGCGCCGATCTGGTACGCGATCTCGTCGGCGAGCTCCTCCGGGGGCACGTCCATCGCGCGGCGGCCGAAGCCGGCCAGGTCGCGGTAGGAGACCTGGGCGCCGATCCGGACGCCGCGCTCGGCCGCCAGCGCGCAGACCCGGCGCATCGTCGACGGATCCCCGGCGTGGAACCCGCAGGCGACGTTGGCGCTGGTCACCACCGACAGCAGGGCCTCGTCGTCGGTCAGGGTCCAGCGTCCGAACCCCTCTCCGAGGTCCGCATTGAGATCGATCACCGCATCGGCCACGCCCGTCCGCCTCCCAGCAGCTGTTGAGCCAGATGGTAGGGCCTGCGGATGAAGGCCGTTGCCCGTGACCCGGAGCCCCGCGGGCGCCGCGGCGTGTGCCCGGGGCCGCACGCCCCGGGGCGGCGCCGCGCGGGGTCGCGCCGGGGTGCGAGCCGGGCGCGCGGGCCGCCCGGGCTCAACCGGCGGTCGCCGGCCCCCGGAACGCGCGCTCCAGCGGGCGCAGCGCCCGCAGCACGACCAGGAGCGGGATGACGCCGAAGACGCCGAACGACATGTCGATGAATCGCCATGTCAGCGGGATCCCGCGCAGCGGCCCGCAGATCAGCGCCAGCGGGATGACGGCCCCGCAGGCCAGCACGGCCCAGCGGATCACCCAGATGTTGCGGACCGGGTCCTTGAGCGGCCCCCAGAAGGCGGCGGCGATCACCAGGTGGGCGAAGGCCAGCCAGTCGGTGCCGTAGGCCAGGAAGGGGTACCGCGCGTTGGTCTCGGCGACGCCCGTGTGGACCCGGTCGATCCAGGCCGTCGCGCCGGGGAGGTGATCGCTCAGCGGCGCGGCCGGGCCGGCGGCGAAGTCGGCCAGCCAGCGGGTCTCGGTCTCCAGCGGGAACGCGGTGAGACCGCTGAGCACCAGGCAGACCAGGAAGAACCAGAGCCACCGTCGGACCTTGCGAAGGATGACCGCCGAGTCGCCGTCCATCTCGCACACCTCCATGCCGAGCATGCCGAAGTGCAGGCGGAGCCTTGTCCCGCCTGCGCGGAACCGACTCTAGACCTATCTTTTGAACGTGTTCAACTAGCCTTCGGGGTGGGTGGGGCGAGGAGGGGAACGGGCGGGGTGGTCGGGGGCACGCAGGGGTGGGCCGGGGCCGGATCGGGGGCTGGAGGGGGACCGGCCGCGTCGGCGGGAAGGGTGGCCGGGGCCGGCCCCGGCCGGAGTCGTGCAGGGGACGCGGCGGCACTGCCCCGCCCCGAACGCAGCGGTGCCCGGGCTCCGCGGAACCCGGGCACCGACGGCGGCCAGCGCGCCGCGTACGGCCGCTACGCCGTGTAGGTGTACGTCACCGGCGCGCTGGTCCCGCCCGCCGTGGTGACCGTGACGTCCACCGGCCCGGGCTGGGCGCCCGCCGGGGCCGTGGCGGTGCAGGCGGCCGGGCCGCAGGAGACGTGGGTGGCCGGCACCCCGCCGAAGGCCACCGACCCGTACGTCAGGTTGCTGCCGAACAGGTACACCCGGGTACCGCCGGCGGCCGGGCCGGAGGTGGGAGAGACGCTGCTGAGCACCGGCGCGGCCGGGGCCGGCGGCGGGGCGCCGGTGTAGTCGAAGGTGACCGGAGCCGCGGTCGTGCCGCCGGGCGTCACCACGCTGACCGGGGCGCTGCCCGTGCCGCCCGGGGTGGTCACCGCGCAGGCGGTGTCGGTGCAGCGGCCGGGGGCCGGGACGCCGCCGACCAGCACCATGCCGTTGGCCAGGTTGCTGCCGCTGACGGTCACCGCGGTGCCGCCGGTGCCCGGGCCGGTGGCCGTGTCGAGGCCGGTGACGGCGGGGGCGGCCTGGACGGTCGCCGGCAGGTAGCTCTTGCTGCCGAGGTCGTAGCCGGAGACGTGCCCGGTCGGGTCGGTGTCGTTCGGGTTGGCGACCGTCGCGGTGATCGCGCCGACGATCGGCACGCCGGGCGTGGTGGCCAGGTTGAGCTTCATGAAGTTGTAGCTCCCGACCGGCCGGGTGCCGGTGAACACGGCCTCCAGGTGGCGGTGGTCGGGGGAGAGGGCGGTGGTGAAGGTGTAGTCCGCCGGTGCGGGGAAGAACATCGCACCGTCGGTGGTGACGCCGGGCGGCAGGTCGAGGGTGATGTGGGTCGGCCCGGTCAGTTCCGTGGTGCCGGCGACGGTCCAGGACACCGACATGTTTCCGGTGGTGAAGAACCCGCCGGGGTAGTTCCCGCTCTGCGAGACGGTCACGTGCTGGGCGGAGGTCGGGACCGCCGGGGTCGCGGCCTCGGCGGTGGCACCGGTGGCGAGGACGGCGCCGGTGGTGAGGGTGGTCACGGACAGCGCGGCGGCGAGGCCCGCTTTGGCCAGTCGGGTGATCATGGGTCGATCATCACCGAACCGGTGCGCGACCCTCACGGTTTTCTCGAATACCGGTTCGGGAATGGCGGAATCCCGTCGAAACCACGTTCCGAATCCGTCACCCGAACCGCCGCCCACCTGCCGCTCCGCCCGCCCGCAAGGTCCGTTTCGGTCGAACTCGGTGCGAACCTCTAATCTTGTCCACCGTGACCGCCATCGCAGACCCGCCCATCGAGCCCGGCCTCCGACCCCCGGCCGGCCCGGCCGCCGCGCGCCCCGCGCCCGGCCCCGCCGCCGACGAGGGCCTGGCCCGCCGGCTCAAGGCGCTGGCCTGCACCGCCCCGCTGCACGACCTGGACAACCGCAAGGTCAACCTGGCCGGCGAGTACGGCGGCTACGCGATGGCCGAGGTCGGCCTCGCCGCGATCGACCTGGTCACCCTGCACATGGACTTCGACACCGGGGCCGACCGCGAGATAGTGCTCGCCCGGCTGCTGCCCCGGGTCGCCGCCCAGGCCGTCGGCCGTCCCGCCGTCGAGCACGAGCGGGTCGCCCGCTGGGTGCTGGAGTCGCTGATCAACGTCGGCAGCGTGGACCGCGGCTTCCGCGCCGTCTACGGCACCTTCGGCGCGGACGGCGAGTACGTCCGCCGCGACTACGACTTCAAGCTGATCGAGGAGGTCCCCGGCCCCGACGGCGGCGTCTACCTGCGCACCACCGACGAGGCGGTCAACGTCCTGGTCGGCGCGCTCGACACCGACGTCACCTCGGCCCAGATCGCCGCCGAGGTCAAGCTGGAGGTGCTGATCCGCCGCGGCCGCCTGGCCGACGCCCAGCTCGCCGCCGAGCAGGCCCGCTACCGCACCGTCCAGTACGCCGAGACGCTGCGCCGCGCCCTGGACGCCACCCGCCGCAACGTCCGGGCGGTGGACTGGATGCGCGCCATCCCCGATCTCATCGAGGAGGCGCTGGACCACATCGCGGACCGCTACCGGCACGAGAACGCGATTCTCACCAACATCCGCAAGGCCCGCGACGAGGCCGAGGACCCCGAGCACAAGCGCCGCGCCGCCGAGCTGGTCGACATCGTCAAGGACTGCATCCGCCGCCACACCCAGCTCCAGACCCGCCTGCTGGAGGCCGGCCCGCTGTTCCGCGCCGAGCAGGACCGCCAGGCCTTCGCCGCCCCCGGCGCCCGCAGCGGCATCGACCTCTACGGGCAGCTGCTCGCCCCCGTGCTGCGGCTGCCGATAGAGCAGGCCGTCCGCCCCACCGGCGCGTTCTTCGCCCGCGGCGCCGGTCTGCGCACCCCGGTCTCGGTGCGGGTCGCCGACCTGGTCGACCTGCTGCTCACCCCGCCGGTCGAGCGCGAGCACCTCGGCGCCGAGCTGCCCGACCCGGACCTCGTCGCCACCCCGGACGACAGCCGGTTCTCCGAGGCCCAGCTGGAGTCCGCGATGCTCCTGCTCGACCTGCCCCCGGACGCCCCCCGCCGGCTCTCCGGCCTGCTCGCCGACGCCCGCAAGCAGGACCCGGACCTGCCGTACCTGGTCGCCCTGCTCGCCGTGCACGCGGCCAGCCCGCCGGTCGGCACCGCCTACCGCCAGGGCGAGGAGCGGCTGCTGTTCGCCGTGGACGACGGCACCCCGCTGCGCGACCGGGAGTTCGGCGGCGCCGACCTGATCGTCGGCAGCGCCCTTCTCGACGCGGTCGGCATGGCCGCCGACCGCAAGGACGCCGGCTGACCGGCCGGGAGCACACGTTGCCGGGACCAACCCCGCCGGGACCAACCATGACGAACCGTAACCACCGCGCCACCCCCGAGGAGCACCGCCCGTGACGACCCACCACGACACGTCCTGGGCGGCCGAGACCGAACCCGCGGCCCCCGCGCCGATCACCCCGGCCGACGTCGCGGACGCCGCCCGACTGGTCTCCTTCGGCCTCCAGGCCAAGCTGCTGCCCGCCCGCGACGCCGAGTACGCCGACCTGGTGCGCCGCCACCGCGAGGACCCGCCGTTCGCCCGGCTCGCCGACGCCATCGCGACCGGCATGGGCCTGGTCGTCCTGGAGGTCTCCCCGCGGGCCGGCATGGCCGTGGCCGCCGCCGAGGACTCGCTGTTCGCCGTCCGGATGGGCGACTACTCGCGCCGCGCCGCCTCCGAGTCCACCGACCGCTTCCTGCACGGCCTCGCCCACCTGGCCGTCGCCGCGATGGCCTTCCCGCGCCCCGAGGACCTCGCCGACGACGGCTACCTCGGCCGGATCACCGTCAACGGCGTCGACTCCTTCGTCCGCCAGGCCTGCCGCCGCCTGGAGGAGCAGGCCGACGCGGACGGCGCCAACACCGACCCGGCCTCCGACGCCCCCGGTCTGGAGGCCGCCTGGCGGGTCTGGGCCCGGCGCACCGCCACCGGCGCCACCAAGGACGCCCGCCGGCTCTCCGGCTCCACCATCGGCATCGTCGCCAAGGCCGTGCTGTTCCTGGTCGACTCCGGCTTCCTCCAGAAGGTCTCGGACGACTCCGGCGGCACCTACCGCACCACCGCCCGCTACCAGCTCCAGGTGCGCGACCTGGCGGGCAGCGCGGCCATGGCCGAACTGCTCGACCTCGGCATCGTCCCGGTCTCCGACGGCACCGCCAGCCTGCTGCCGCCGGACACCGGCGACGAACTGGTCGCCGACGCGGGGCTGCCGTTCCACTCCCTCTGAGCCCCGGCGCCCGGAGCCCACCCGCTCCGGGCCCACCGCGCCGGCCCCGGCCCACCCGCCCCGATCCGGCCCGCCGCCCATCCCTCACGCCACGCAAGCCACGGAGAACAGCCGCACATGTACGAGCTCAACCGGGTCCGCCTCTACTCGATCGGACCGGCCGGCGCCCGCTACGCCGACACGGTGCTCGACCTGCGCGGCGTCGGCGAGCCGGTCGCCGACCCGGCCCCGCAGCAGATCGGCCTGTTCGGCGAGGAACCCGACGGCCCGGTCCGCCGCCCCGCCCCGGCCGGCGTGCTCTTCCTGGAGAACGGCGGCGGCAAGTCCGTCCTGCTCAAGCTGATCTTCTCGGTCATGCTCCCCGGCCACCGCAACACCCTCGGCGGCGCCAGCTCCGGCGTGCTGCGCAAGTTCCTGCTCGCCGACGACTGCGGCCACGTCGCCCTGGAGTGGCAGCACACCGTCACCGGCGAGCCGATCGTGGTCGGCAAGGTCAGCGAGTGGCGCGGCCGCCAGGTCTCCTCCGACCCGCGCAAGTTCGCCGAGACCTGGTACTCCTTCCGCCCCGGCCCCGGCCTGACCCTCGACTCGCTGCCGGTCGCCGAACGGGTCAGCCTGGCCGGCGACCAGAAGGCCCGCGGCCGCCGCCGCACCATGAAGGGCTTCCGCGACGCCCTCACCGAGGCCGGCAAGGCCCACCCCCACCTCGACCTGGTCTTCGAGGACGGCCACGACCGCTGGACCGAGCACCTCGGCGAACTCGGCCTCGACCCCGAACTCTTCCGCTACCAGCGCGAGATGAACGCCGACGAGGGCGAGGCGGCCGGCCTCTTCGCGGTCAAGCACGACAGCGACTTCACCGACCTCCTGCTGCGCGCCGTCACCGACACCCGGGACACCGACGGCCTCGCCGACCTCGTGCACGGCTTCGCCGCCAAGCTCGGCCGCCGCGCCGAACTCACCGCCGAACGCGACTTCACCGCCGGCTCACTGGACCTCCTGGAGCGCATCGCCGAGGCCACCACCGCCCGCGAGACCGTCCGCGAGGCCCACCGCACCGCCGAGCGCCGCACCCGCCGCCTCGCCCACGCCCTCGCCTCCCGCGCCACCGCCGAACGCGACCGCGCCCAGGACCTCGCCATCGAGGTCGCCGCCGCCGCGAGCGCCGTCACCGCCGCCGAGGCCGACCGCACCCGGCACAGCCTGATCACCGACGAACTCACCCACCGGCACGCCACCCTGAGCCTCACCGCGGCCACCGCCGAGGCCGCCGCGCTGCGCCGCGAACTCATCGACGCCCGCACCCTGCACTCCGCCTGGCAGGCCGCCGAGGCGGTGCTGCGCCAGCGCGCCGCCGCCGACCGGGTCGCCCGGGTCGCCGCCGCCATCCGCGAGGCCGAGCTGGACGCCGCCCCCGCGCTCGCCGCCCGCGCCCGCGCCGCGACCGCCCTGGCCCGTGCCCTGGAGGCCGCCGCCGCGGCCGCCGAGTCCCGCGCCGACACCGAGGAGGAGCGCGCGGGCGAACTCCAGCAGGACGGCGGCAAGGCCCAGACCGACGCCACCGAGGCCGCCACCGCCGCCCAGAAGGCCCGCAGCGAGGCCGACCACCTGCGCCAGCGCCTCGCCGAGGTCGAGCAGGAGACCGAGGCCGCCGTCGCGGCCGGCTTCATCGACGCCGACGGCGACGTGGACCCGGCCCGCGCCGCCCTGTACGCCGCCGACGTCGAGAAGGCCGCCTCCGCCGCGCTCGCCCAGGCCCGTACCGCCGCCGAGTCCGCCGCCGCCCGGCTGCGCGAGGCCGCCGCCGCCACCTCGCGCGCCGAACTCGCCGCCGAGCGGGCCGGCGACGCGCGCAAGGACGCCGCCCGGTCCCTCGCCGCCGAGCAGCGCACCGCCGCCCTGCTCGCCACCGAACAGCGCCTCGCCGACCTGCTCTCCCTGACCCCGTACCAGGAGGGCGCCGAGGAGGACGCAGGCTTCCTCACCCCCGCCCTGCTCGACCGCAACGCCGAGTACCTGCGCGAACTCCTCGACGAGTCCATCGCCACCGCCGAACGCACCCTGTTCGACCTCCGCACGGCCGCCGCCGACGACTCCCGCATCCTCGCCGCCCTCGGCGACGGCGGCCTGCTGCCGCCCGGCCCGGACGTGCTCGCCACCGTCGAGTACCTCGCCGAGCACGGCATCCCGGCCCTGCCCGGCTGGCGCTACCTCGCCCAGTCCGTCGACCCGGCCGACCACGAGGCGATCCTCGCCGCCCGCCCCGAACTGGTCGACGGCGTCGTCGTCACCGACCCCTCCTCGCTGGAGCGCGCCCGCGAGGCCCTGCAGGCCGCCGCCCTGCTGCCGCGCTCCACCGTCGCCGTCGGCGCCGCCGCCTCGCTGATCGCCCCGATCACCGACGAGCCCGCCTTCTTCCTCGTGCCGCCGAACCCGGCCATGCACGACGAGTCCGCCGCCGACGGCGAGCGCCGCGAACTGCGCGCCCGGGCGAGCGCCCGCGAGGAGCACATCCGCGAACTGGCCGGCCGCCTCGGCGCCGACCGCGCCCTCGCCGCCCGCCTCGCCTCCTGGCACGCCAGCTGCCCGCCCGGCACCCTCGCCGAACTCGCCGCCGCCGCCGAGGCCGCCCGCGAGCACGCCGAGCAGGCCGCCGCCGCCCTGGCCACCCTGCGCGCCGACCACGACGAGGCCGAGACCGACCACACCGCGGCCGCCTCCGCCCACGAGGAGCACCGCGAGGCCGCCCAGCGCGCCCGCCGCCGCGCCGACGCCCTCTCCGGCCTCGCCTTCCGGCTGCGCGAGCGCGCCAACTGGGCCCGCCGCCAGCGCGAACTCGCCGAGGACGCCGCCGAGTGCGACCGCCGCCAGGCGCTCTGCGCCGAACGCGCCCGCACCTGCGACGAGGACCGCCGCGCCGCCCAGCGCGCCGCCGACGACGCCCGCCGGACGGCCCGCGCGCTGCGCGCCGAACGCGCCGAGATCCCCGCCGCCGAGCAGGCCGACGAGCCCGCCGAGACCGCCCCCGCCGCGCTGCCCGCCCTGCGCGAGGCCTACCGCGCCGCCTCCCAGCTGTACGAGAAGGTCGGCGTCGGCGCCGACCTGCGCGCCGAACAGGCCCGCGCCGAGGGCGACGAGGCCGCCGCCGCGACCGAACTCGACCGCCTCACCAACAAGGTGCGCATCCGCGCCGAGGAACTCCTCGGCAGCCCCGACGGCGCCGACGGCCCGGCCCGCCAGGCCGCCGCCGCCCGCGCCGAGGAACTGGTCGCCACCATCGAGGCCCGCTCCGCCACCGCCAGCGAGCAGCTCGGCCGGCTGCGCGGCGAGGCCGAGCGCTCCGCCCCCGCCGACGGCGAGGCGCACACCGAGCTGCCCGAGGACCTCGTCCCCACCGATCCGGAGCACGCCCAGGCCCTGCTGCGCACCGCCACCAGCCGCCTGGCCGAGCGCCGCGAGGCCCTGGACGCCGCCCGCACCGCCCACGCCGACCTCCAGCGGACCTTCGACACCGCCCAGGCCTCCGCCGCCGACTTCGACGAGCTGGCCGGCCAGCTCCGCGACGGCCTGCGCGACCACCAGGAGGACCTGGACGACCCGGTCGAGCCGTACCTGGGCTCGCTGACCGAGGCCCGCACCGGCGCCACCGAGGCCCGCCGCGCCCTGCGCACCGCCGCCGGCGAACTGTCCTCCTCCGAACTCGCCGTCCGCGACACCGCCGACGCCCTGGTCCGGCACGCCAACGCGGCCCGCTACGAGGCCGTCCGCACCCCCGCCCGCCAGCAGATCCGCGAACTGCCCGCCTCCGCGCTGCCCGAGCACGCCGCCGCCTGGGCCACCGCCTTCGCGCCCCGGCTGCGGGTGCTCACCGACGAGCTCGCCCAGCTGGAGAAGAACCGCGGCTCGATCGTGGACCGGCTGCGCGGCCTGGTCGAGTCCTCGCTCACCACCCTGCGCGCCGCCCAGCGGCTCTCCCGGCTGCCCGAGGGCCTGGGGGAGTGGTCCGGCCAGGAGTTCCTCCGGATCCGCTTCGAGGACCCGGACCACGCCACCCTGGTCGAGCGCCTGGGCGAGGTCATCGACGAGGCCACCCGCGCCGCCGTCAGGAAGAACAGCGACCTGCGCCGCGACGGCATGTCCCTGCTGCTGCGCGGGGTCGCCGCCGCGATCGGCCCCAAGGGCGTCAGCGTCGAGATCCTCAAGCCCGACGCGGTGCTGCGCGCCGAGCGGGTCAGCGTCGGCCAGATGTCCGACGTCTTCTCCGGCGGCCAGCTGCTCACCGCCGCCATCGCGCTGTACTGCACGATGGCCGCGTTGCGCGCCAACGACCGCGGCCAGTCCCAACTGCGGCACGCCGGCACGCTGTTCCTGGACAACCCGATCGGCCGCGCCAACGCCACCTACCTGCTGGAGCTCCAGCGGGCCGTGGCCGACGCGCTCGGCGTCCAGCTGATCTACACCACCGGCCTGTTCGACACCACCGCGCTCGCCGAGTTCCCGCTGGTGATCCGCCTGCGCAACGACGCCGACCTGCGGGCCGGCCTCAAGTACATCTCGGTCGAGGAGCACCTGCGCCCGGGCCTGCCCGCCGCGCCGGACCCGGACGGCCCGACCATCCACGGCGAGATCACCGCCACCCGGATGTTCAAGCGCCCCGCGGAGGTTCCCGCCCAGCCGTGAACTCACTAGCGTGATCGCCATGCTGACGATCGCGCACCTCAGTGACATCCACCTCGGCCAGGACCACGGCCGGGACGACGGCAAGCGTGCCCGCCGGCGGGCCGAGCAGGTGATGGCGTACCTCGACGCCCTGCCCGGCCCGCTGGACGCGGTGCTGGTCACCGGCGACCTCGCCGACCAGGGCCTGCCGGAGGAGTACCGGCAGGTCGCCGAGGTCCTGGTCTCCCGGCACCCGGTGTTCACCTGTCCGGGCAACCACGACTCCAGGTCGCCGTACCGGGAGGTGCTGCTCGGCGAGGCGCCGGGGGAGGGGCCGGTCAACCGGCTGCACCGACTGCCGGGCGCCGACGTGCTGATGCTCGACTCCTCGATACCCGGGCAGCACGACGGCCTGCTGGACGAGCCGACGCTGGACTGGCTGGACGCCGAACTCGCCTCCGGCCGCACCGAGTTGCCCGCCCTGGTGGCCTTCCACCACCCGCCCGTGGAACTGCACCTGCCGTACGTCGACCCGATCCGCCAGTTCGGCGAGGAGCGGCTGGAGCGGGTGCTGCGCCGCCACCCCCGGGTGGCCGCCCTGTTCTGCGGCCACGCGCACACCTCCGCGGCCACCGCCTTCGCCGGCCTGCCGCTGCTGATCGCGCCCGGCGTGGTCTCCACCGTCACGCTGCCCTTCGAGGGCGGGCCCGGCATCTCCTTCGACCACCCGCCGATGCTGGCCTTCCACGTCCTGGACGAGGACCGCCGGCTCACCACCCACTACCGGGCGCTGCCGCTCCGGGACTGACCGATCCGCCTGGTGCTACGGGTGGTTGGGCTGCACCCGGGCCTGGCGCGGCTGCTGCTGCGGTGGCTGCCGCGGCGGTTGGTAGGGCTGCTGGTACGGCGGTCGGGGCGGCTGCTGGTTCCCGTACGGCGGCTGCCCCGACCCGTACGGCTGGGGCTGCTGCCGCCCCGGCCCGTACGGCTGCGGTTGCGGTTGCGGCGACTCGTACGGCTGCCGGTACACCGAGGACGAGCCGGGCCGGGGGAACGGCCGCGCGGCCAGCGGTTCGGAGGGCGCCCGGCTGCCGGCCATCGGGTGCGCGGAGCCCGGCGACTGCATCCGCTGGGCCGCGACCTGGCGGGAGATCAGGATCTCCACCAGGCACCACATGGTGCCGAACACCCCCAGCCCCATCGCCAGCAGCGCGGGCGTCAGCAGCCAACTGTCCGCGTACGAGGCCAGCGTCGCCACCACGACGCCGACCAGGGTGAAGGACAGGCAGAGCACCGCCCGGACTGCGGCGGCGCGTACCTCGTCGGGTAGGCGGCGACGGCGGCGGCGTGGCACGGACATCGAGCGACCCCCAGGCGCGTGGCGCGTGTTCGGTGAAGCATACGGAACGGGCGCACACGAAACGCGCCCCCTCGGCTCACTCTGCCCCGCCGAACCAGGACTATGCCTCCATAACCGCCGAACTGCCGCCAAACCGTGCCATCCGGCCCGTCATTGCCGTCCCGGCAGGCCTGGCAGACACCCCCGGTGCCCCGGTTCAGTCCAGCTGGGCGTTGAGCTCCTCCAGCGCGCCGCTCACGATCGTCCGCATCGCCCGCTCGGCGTGGCCGGCGTCCTTGGCGCAGATCGCCTCCGCGACCTCGCGGTGCAGCCGGATCGCGTACGACTCCGGCTGATCGGGCATCAGATGGTACTCGGTCCGGCCGGTGAGCACCGCCGCGACGGTGTCCCCGAGGTGGGCGAACATCTCGTTGCCGGAGGCGCGCAGCACCAGGGAGTGGAAGGCGATGTCGTGTTCGAGGAAGGTGGCCAGGTCGGCGGCCCGCGCGGTGACCGTCAGATCCACGGCCAGTGAACTGAGTTCACGCCGGTCGTCGTCGCTCGCGTGGGTGGCGGCGAGCGCGGCCGCGGCCGGTTCGACGGCCACCCGCAGGGAGCCGAGCGAGCGCAGCTGGGCGGGCCGGTCCGAGCCGGCCAGGCGCCAGCGGATCACCATCGGGTCGAAGACGTCCCAGACCGACTTCGGCTGCACGGTGATCCCGACCCGTCGCCGGGACGCCACCATGCGCATCCCCTCCAGGATCCGCACCGCCTCCCGGACCACCGTCCGGGAGACCCCGAACCGGTGCTCCAGCTCCTCGCCGCGCAGCACGGCCCCCTCGGGGACCTCCCCCGACGCGATCGCCGGTCCGAGCTCGTCAAGCAGCCGCCCGGGCAGCCCCTGGATCTCCATCCGCCCAGGGTAGACGCCCGCCCCGCGCGCGTTCACGTCGCCCTGTGGCGGTGGTCGTGCCGCCCCGCGGTCCGGGGCGTGGCGTCCTGCGACCCAGACCACACCGCAAAAGTATGACGATTTGGTTTCCGCCACTTGAATACGTCATATCTTTGAGGCGATAGTGGCGGCCAGGCAACGAAGGAGCACCACCCCATGGCTCTCAGCGTCGAGAACCACGACTTCCCGCAGTCCCCCCTCACCATCGTGGTGATGGGCGTCTCGGGCGTCGGCAAGACCACCCTGGCCCGCCTGCTGGCAGACCGCCTCGCCCTCCCCTTCGCCGAGGCGGACGACTTCCACCCGGCGGCCAACATCGCCAAGATGTCGGCCGGCATCCCGCTGGACGACGAGGACCGCGCGCCCTGGCTGCGCGCCATCGGCGCCTGGCTCAAGGAGCGGGCCGAGGCCGGTACCGGCGGCGTGGTGACCTGCTCGGCGCTGAAGCACCGCTACCGCGACATCCTGCGCGCGGACGCCCCGGGAGCCTTCTTCCTGCACCTCAGCGGTGGTCACGAGCTGGTCGAGGACCGGCTCTCCCACCGCACCGGCCACTTCATGCCGACGTCGCTGCTCGACTCCCAGTACGCCACCTTGGAGCCCCTGGGTGCGGACGAGCGCGGCGCCGCCCTGGACGTGGGCCCGTCCCCCGAAGAACTCGTCGAGATGGCCGTGGCGCTGCTGCGGCCCGTCAATGGAGACCTCGCGTGAGCATTGCCCCCACTCTGCTGGCGGCCGCCCCACCGGCCCTGCCGCACACCAGCAGCGACTCCCAGCTGCTGATCGCGGTGCTGCTCAGCATCGGTGCGATCGTCGTACTGATCACCAAGCTGAAGCTGCACCCGTTCCTCGCCCTCACGCTCGGCTCCGGTCTGCTGGCCGCCGTCGCGGGCGCCCCCTTCGACAAGCTGCTCAGCAGCTTCTCGACGGGCTTCGGCTCCACCGTCGCCAGCGTCGGCCTGCTGATCGGCCTCGGCGCGATGCTCGGCAAGCTGCTCGCCGACTCCGGCGGCGCCAACATCATCGCCGACACCGTGCTCTCCCGCACCGGCAACAAGGCGCTGCCCTGGGCGATGGCGCTGATCGCGGCCGTGCTCGGCCTGCCGCTGTTCTTCGAGGTCGGCGTCGTCCTGCTGATCCCGATCGTGCTGCTGGTCGCCCGCCGCGGCAACGTGCCGCTGATGCGGGTCGGCATCCCGGCCCTGGCCGGCCTGTCGGTGCTGCACGGCCTGGTGCCCCCGCACCCGGGCCCGCTGGTCGCCGTCGACGCGCTGAAGGCCGACCTCGGCATCACCCTGGCGCTCGGCCTGCTGATCGCCGTCCCGACCCTGGTCATCGCCGGTCCGCTGTTCGCCCGGGTGGCCGAGCGCTGGGTCGGCCCGCTGGAGATCCCGGCGGCCACCGCCCCCGAGGAGACGGCCAAGCACGACCGCACCCCCTCCTTCGCCGCGGTGCTGGCCACCATCCTGCTGCCGGTCGTGCTGATGCTCGGCAAGGCGCTGGCCGACGTCGTGATCGACAACCCGAAGGCGCTGGGCCAGCGGGTGTTCGACTTCATCGGCTCCCCGCTGATCGCGCTGCTCGCCGCGACCCTGCTCGGCATGGTGACGCTCGGCAAGGCGGCCGGCTTCGACAAGGCCCGGGTCTCCGACACCGTCGGCAAGTCGCTCGGCCCGATCGCCGGCATCGTGTTCATCGTCGGCGCGGGCGGAGGCTTCAAGCAGACCCTGATCGACGTGGGCGTCGGCAACGCGGTCAGCGAGTGGTCCGGCAAGTGGCACATCTCCGCGCTGCTGCTCGGCTGGCTGATCGCCGTGCTGATCCGCCTGGCCACCGGCTCGGCGACGGTCGCCACGATCACCGCGGCCGGCATCGTCTCCCCGCTCGCCGCGAACATGTCCTCGACCCACGCGGCCCTGCTGGTGCTCGCGATCGGCGCCGGTTCGCTGTTCCTCTCGCACGTCAACGACGCCGGCTTCTGGCTGGTGAAGGAGTACTTCGGGATGAGCGTCGGGCAGACGCTGAAGTCCTGGTCGGTGATGGAGACGGTGATCTCGGTGGTCGCCATCGCCCTGATCATGCCGCTCAGCCTGATCATCTAGCGCGCGAAGCAGCACCGCCGAGGGGCGGCACCCGTGACCGTACGGGTGCCGCCCCTCGGCGTTTCCGGCCTCCCGGCCGTGCCAGGAGTCAGGTCAGCGCCGCGACAGCCCCGACAGCACCGCCGCCGTCGCCGCCAGCAGCTCCTCCGCGGCCGCGCCGCCCGCCGCCGTCCGGGCCAGCACCCCCTCGCGCGCCGCCAGGACCACCGCCGCGGCCTGCCCGGCGCTCGCGCCCGGGGGCACCAGCTCCGGCAGGTTCCGCTCCAGGACCCCGGCCAGCGCGGCCGCGACCGCCCGGTCGTGCGCGGCGACCTGCTCGGCCAGCGCCGGGCTCCGGGCCGCGACCAGCCGGAACTCCAGGAACAGCAGGATCCACCCGGTCTCCGCCGGCTCGACCCGCAGCAGCGCCTCGACCAGCCGCCGGGCCCGCTCCCGCGGCGCCAGCGACTCGCAGGCGGCGGCCAGCTCCGCGAGCTCGGCCAGCCGCTGCCCCGCCTGGTCGTCGAAGAGGGCCAGCAGCAGGTCCTCCTTGCTGCCGAAGTTCGAGTAGAAGGCGCCGCGGGTGTAGCCGGCGGCGGCGCAGACATCCTCGATGCTCGTCCGGGCGAAGCCGACGGAGAGGAACAGCTCGCTCGCCGCGGCCAGCAGCCGGGCCCGGGTGTGGACGCGGCGTCTGGGTGGTCGGGGGGTGGCTTCGGCGGGGGGCGGGTTCACGGGAGAACGATACATGGTGTATTCAGTACGAGTCGTATTCAATACGAGCCATACTGAACGAGGAGCCGCTCCGTGAGTCGACTGCTGATCACCAACGCCCACCTGCTCCACCCCGAGGACGGCATCCGCACCGACCTCGGCTGGCTGGAGGCCGCCGACGGCCGGATCGCCGCCACCGGCACCGGCCGCCCGCCCGCCGCCGGCGAGGACGTCCGGGTCCTCGACGCGGCCGGCGGCACCGTGCTGCCCGGCCTGATCGACGCCCACGTCCACCTGCTGATCACCTCGCTCGACCTGCCCGACTTCGCGAACTGGACTGCCGGCTACGCCACCGTGCGCGCCCTCGCCGAGGCCGAGCGGATGCTGCGCCGCGGCTTCACCACCGTCCGCGACGTCGGGGGCGCCGACCACGGGATGGCCCGGGCCCTGGACGAGGGCCTGGTACCCGGCCCGCGGCTGCTGCACGGAGGCAAGGCGCTGTCCCAGACCGGCGGCCACGGCGACCTGCGCCCGCTCGGCGAGGACGTGCTGCCCTGCTGCGAGTCCCGCCCGAACTTCGCCCGGATCGCCGACGGCGTGGACGCGGTGCGCACCGCCGCCCGGGACGAGTTCCGCAAGGGCGCCCACCACCTCAAGGTGCTGCTCTCCGGCGGCGTCGCCTCCCCGCACGACGAGATCGGCGCCGTCCAGTACAGCGAGGAGGAGATCCGCGCGGTCGTCGAGGAGGCCGAGAACCACAACCGCTACGTCACCGTGCACGCCTACCACCCGCGCGCGATCGACCGCGCCCTGCGGGCCGGCGTGCGCTGCGTCGAGCACGGCAACCTGCTGGACGACGGCACGATCGCCCTGCTGCTGGAGAAGGACGCCTTCCTGGTGCCCACCCTGGTCGCCTACGAGGAGACCGCCAGGCTCGGTGCCGCCTCCGGCCTGCCGGCCGCCTCGCTGGGCAAGCTCGCCGAGGTCCGAGACCGGGGCCTGGAGGCCTTGGAACGCGCCCACCGCGCGGGCGTCGACCTCGTCTACGGCAGCGACCTGCTCGGCCCGCTGCACCCGGCCCAGCTGGAGGAGTTCACCCTGCGCGCCCGGGTCCAGCCGGTCGCGGACGTGCTGCGCTCGGCGACCACCACGGCGGCCCGGCTGCTCGGCATGGCGGGGGAGATCGGCACCCTCGCCCCGGGCGCCCACGCGGACCTGCTGGTGCTCGACGGCGACCCGCTCGCCGACCTCACCGTCCTCACCCGGTCCGACCTCCACCCGAAGCGGGTGGTCAAGGCCGGCGTCCCGGTCTGACGGCCCGGCCGCACAGCCGAACGGCCGCACGGCGAAACGGCGGGCGGGCGCCCGGGGAAGACCCCGAACGCCCGCCCGCCGCGGAGGACCCGCGCTACCGCGCTTCGCCCGGCCGTGCCTACTTGGTGCCGCGCTTCGCGAGGAAGGCCTCGACCTCGGCCCGGATCTCCGGCGTGTCCAGACCGCGCACCGTCATGGTGGTGCGGCGGCGCAGCACGTCGTCCGTGGTGTACGCCCACTCGTTGTCCGCCGCGTACGCGACCTGCGCCCAGACGTCCGGACCGTCCTCGTGGATCGGCCGGCCGAGCTCCGGGTTCTCGTCGATCATGCGGGCGATGTCGAAGGACAGGGTGCCGTAGTGGCTGGCCAGGTGCTTGGCCACCAGCGGCTCCATCCGCGAGCCCGGGTCGCGGTCGATCAGCAGGCGGTGCGCCACCGCGTTCGGCGCGCCGACGCCCGGCAGCGGGACGGTCGGGGCGATCGGGGACATGTCCTCGCCGAGGCTGGTGCCGGGCACGTGGGCCAGCTTCTCCAGCACGGTGCGGCCGATGTGCCGGTAGGTGGTCCACTTGCCGCCGGAGACCGACAGCATGCCGCCGCGGCCCTCGGTGACGACCGTCTCGCGCTTGGCGGCGGCGGTGTCGCCCGGGCCGCCCGGGAGCACCCGCAGGCCGGCGAAGGAGTAGGTGATCAGGTCGCGGTCGAGGTGCTCGTCGCGGATCGCGTGCGCGGCCTCGCCCATGATCTGGTCGATGTCCGCCTCGGTGGCCCGGACGTCCTTCGGGTCGCCGGTGTACTCCTCGTCGGTGGTGCCGAGCAGGACGTGGTCCTCCCACGGGATGGCGAAGGAGACGCGGTACTTGTCGATCGGGATGGTCAGCGCGGCGCGCCACGGCGCCCGGCGCTTGACGACCACGTGGGCGCCCTTGGAGAGGCGGATCGACGGCGCGGCGCCCGCGTCCTCCATCTTGCGCAGGTGGTCCACCCACGGGCCGGTGGCGTTCAGCACCAGGCGGGCGTCGATGCCGAACTCGCTGCCGTCCAGGCGGTCGCGCAGCTCGGCGCCGGTGACCCGGCCGCCGGTGAAGCGCAGGCCGGTGACCTCGGCGTGGTTGAGCACCACGGCGCCGGCGTCGACGGCGGCGCGCACGGTCATCACGGCGACGCGCGAGTCGTTCATCTGGTGGTCGCCGTAGACGGCCACCGAGCGCAGGCCCTCGGTGCGCAGCGCGGGCACCTGCTGGGCGGCGTGCGCGGCGGTGGAGACCCGGCCCATGCCGTCGCGGAAGGCGGACAGCGCCGAGTACAGGAAGACGCCGGCGCCGAGCTTGGCGGCGCCGTGCGGGCCGCCCTTGTAGACCGGCACGAAGAAGGTCAGCGGGTTGACCAGGTGCGGGGCCACGTCGGTGGAGAGCGCGCGGCGCTCCTTGTGGTTCTCCGCGACCAGCTTGACCGCGCCGGTCTGCAGGTAGCGCAGACCGCCGTGGACGAGCTTGGAGGAGGCGCTGGAGGTGGCACCGGCGAAGTCGCCGGCGTCGACCATGGCGACCTTCAGGCCGGCCTGGGACGCGGTCCAGGCGACGGCCGTGCCGAGGATGCCGCCCCCGATCACCAGCAGGTCGTAGGTGGCCTTGCCGAGCAGTTCGCGGGTCTCGGCGCGGGAGGCGGTGTGGCCGGCGGTGCGCTCGGCGCCCAGGGTCGGGATGGTTGCCATGGTGGTTGTGTACGGCGCGCGGGTCGGGCGGCGCCGTTACTCCTCTCGTGTGCGGTGCGGCCTCTGCGGGAGAGGCCGGTCGGCCCGGTGCGGCGGGCCGGTGAAACGCGGTGACACCCGCTGCCGGAACGGCGGGCGGCCGGTCGGGGCACGGGGCCCCGACCGGCTGTCGGTCAGTTGTTCTCTTCTTCCTCCACCCAGCCCATGGTGCGCTCCACGGCCTTGAGCCACTTCTTGTACTCACGCTCCCGGGTGGCCTCGTCCATGCGGGGGGTCCACTCGGCGGCGCGGTGCCAGTTGGCCCGCAGGGTGTCGAGGTCGTTCCAGAAGCCGACGGCGAGTCCGGCCGCGTAGGCGGCGCCGAGGGCGGTGGTCTCGGCCACGTAGGGCCGCTCGACCGGGGCGTCCAGGACGTCGGCGATGTTCTGCATGAGCAGGTTGTTGCTGGTCATGCCGCCGTCGACCTTGAGGGCGGTGAGCTCGACCCCGGAGTCCTTCTGCATGGCGTCGACGACCTCGCGGGTCTGCCAGGCGGTGGCCTCCAGGACGGCCCGGGCCAGGTGACCCTTGGTGACGTACCGGGTCAGACCGGCGATCACACCGCGGGCGTCGGAGCGCCAGTACGGGGCGAACAGGCCGGAGAAGGCCGGGACGAAGTAGGCGCCGCCGTTGTCCTCGACGGTGTTGGCGAGGGTCTCGATCTCGGCGGCGGTCGAGATGATGCCGAGCTGGTCGCGCAGCCACTGGACGAGCGAGCCGGTGACGGCGATCGAGCCTTCCAGGGCGTACACCGGGGCCTGGTCGCCGATCCGGTAGCCGACGGTGGTCAGCAGGCCGTGGTACGAGTTGACGATCTTCTCGCCGGTGTTCAGCAGGAGGAAGGTGCCGGTGCCGTAGGTGGACTTGGCCTCGCCCTCGTCGAAGCAGGTCTGGCCGAACAGCGCGGCCTGCTGGTCGCCGAGCGCGGAGGCGACCGGGACGCCGGCCAGGTCGCCGACGGCCTCGCCGTACACCTCGGCGGAGGAGCGGATCTCCGGCAGGACGGACATCGGGACGCCCATCGACTCGGCGATCTTGTCGTCCCACTGCAGGGTGTGCAGGTTCATCAGCATGGTGCGGCTGGCGTTGGTGACGTCCGTGACGTGCTTGCCGCCGTCGACACCGCCGGTGAGGTTCCAGATCACCCAGGTGTCCATGGTGCCGAACAGGATGTCGCCGGCCTCGGCGCGCTCGCGCAGGCCCTCGACGTTGTCCAGCAGCCAGCGGATCTTCGGGCCGGCGAAGTAGCTGGCCAGCGGGAGGCCGGTCTCGCGGCGGAAGCGGTCCTGGCCGACGTTGCGGCCCAGCTCGCGGCAGAGGCCCTCGGTGCGGGTGTCCTGCCACACCAGCGCGTTGTGCACGGGCTCGCCGGTGTTCTTGTCCCACAGGACGGTGGTCTCGCGCTGGTTGGTGATGCCGATCGCGCGGATGTCGTCCTTGGTCAGGCCGGCCTTCTCCAGCGCGCCGCGGACGACCGACTGCACCCGGGTCCAGATCTCGGCGGCGTCGTGCTCGACGTAGCCGGGCTGGGGGAAGATCTGCCGGTGCTCCTGCTGGTCGACGGCGACGATCCGGCCGTCGGCGCCGAAGATGATGCAGCGGCTGGAGGTGGTGCCCTGGTCGATCGCGGCGATGTAGTTACCGGTGGAGGTCATGGGGAGGGTCCTCGGCTCGGGTTCGGGGGTTACGGGGTGGGTGGGCCTGACGCGTCGGTCGGTCAGTCCCCGTGTGCGGCGGGGTCGAACCCGTCCTTTAGAAGATGGCGTTGTAGAGTCCGCCGGCCGCGAGTCCGCCCAGGATCGGGCCGACGACCGGGATCCAGGCGTACGACCAGTCGGAGCCGCCCTTGTTCGGGATCGGCAGCAGGGCGTGCGCGATGCGCGGGCCGAGGTCACGGGCCGGGTTGATCGCGTAGCCGGTCGGGCCGCCCAGCGAGAGGCCGATGCCGACGACGGTGAAGGCGACCATCAGGGTGCCGGTGCCGGACTGGGAGAGGCCGCTGTTGGTGCCGATGGTGAGGATCGCGAAGCAGAGCACGAAGGTGCCGATGACCTCGGTGATCACGTTCTGGACCGGGTTCCGGATCTCGGGGCCGGTCGAGAAGATGCCGAGGGTGGGCTCCTTGTTCGCGTTGAACTGGCCCAGGTAGGTGGCCCAGACCAGGACGGCGCCGATGATCGCGCCGAGCAGCTGGGAGCCGAGGTAGAGCGGCACCTGGCTCCACTCGCCGCTCTTGACCGCGAGGGCGATGGTGACGGCCGGGTTGAGGTGGGCACCGGACTTCGGGGCCGACATGTAGGCGGCGATGAGGACCGCGAATCCCCAGCCGAAGGTGATCGCCAGCCAGCCGGCGTTGACGGCCTTCGACTTCTTGAGGGTCACGGCGGCGCAGACGCCACCGCCGAGAAGTATCAGGGCGGCGGTGCCGAGGGTTTCGCCGACGAAGACGTCGCCGTTGGAGAACGCGGACACAAAGACTCCCTTGTCCATATGGCCCGGAGGGTGGGTGGGGGCAGGCGGCCGGTCGATCGTTGTGCGGGTGAGCGCACTGTGGGAGTGATCTCTCCGGCCATCGTTCGACAATGTCGACCGTCATGCGGAAGCTTCCTCCCCAGGTCGCCCCCGCGTCAAGGCAGGGTTACGGAGCTGTGACCCTGACCCCGACAGGTCCGTCGACGTTACCGAGCGGAGCGCCCCGAAACAGGACAAAACGCCAGAGGCGCGGACAGGCCTCCGCCCGTCCGCGCCTCAGCGTGACGAATCGACGGCCCTCCGCGAGCCGCCCGTGGATGTGCTCAGAACCGCCCGGCGCCCAGGTCGCGGGAGATCGCCCGCGCCGCGCTGCGCACCGAGGCCACCAGCGAGGGCTTCACGAAGCCGTCCTCGCAGACCCGCTCGACCGCCCCGCTGATGCAGACCGCGCCCACCGGGTTGCGCCGCCGGTCCTGGATCAGCGCGCCGATCGAGGCCACGCCCTCCCAGGTCTCCTCGATCGAGTCCGCCCAGCCGCGCTCCCGGACCAGCGCGCACTCGGCGTCCACGTCGGCCGCCTCGGTCAGCGTGCGCACGGTGTACGACTCGTACGGGCCGTCGCCCAACTCGCCGCGCGCGACCGGGTCGTAGGACACCAGCACCTTGCCCAGGGCGGTGCTGTGCAGCGGCTGCATGGAGCCCACCTCCAGCACTTGCCGGGTGTCGTCCGGCCGGAACACGTGGTGCACGATCAGCACGCCCTGCTGGTGCAGCACGCCCAGGTAGACCGTCTCCCCGGCCGCCCGGGCCAGGTCGTCCGCCCACACCAGCGCCCGCGCCCGCAGCTCGTGCACGTCCAGGTAGCTCTGGCCCAGCCGCAGCAGCTCGGCGCCCAGCTGGTACTTGCCGGTCTCCGGGTCCTGCTCGACGAACCCCTCCTGCTGCAGCGTGCGCAGGATGCCGTGCGCCGTGCCCTTGGCCAGGTCCAGTGCCGTCGAGACCTCGGACAGGCCGAGCCGGCGCTCGCCGCCGGCCAGCAGGCGCATGATCGCGGCGGCCCGGGAAAGCGACTGGATCGGGCCGGGCATGGGAACCTCCGCGCTGACAGGCGGTCGACATTGTCGACCACAGTGGTGACGGGACGAGTCTGCCAGGCCGCCCTGACTCCGTGCACCTTCCCCCCGGGTAACCCGCTCTCGACCCCGTGTTCACCTGCCGTGCTCCCAGGTCCGGGCCGGGGCGTGCACATGCGCCCCCGCGCCGGTCCTCACCGCCCCGCGCCGGGCCTCACCCCGCCCGCGAGGTCAGCCCACCGCCTCCGCGCACTGCGCCCGCAGCACCGTCACCTCCGCCGCCAGCGCCGCGATCCCGTCCGTCCCGACCCGGCAGCAGCCGCCCACCAGCCGAGCGCCGTCCGCGAGCCAGCCGCCCACCCGGGCCGAGCGGAAGGTCGGCTCGCCGCGCCAGCCCCGACGGCCGGCGTCCCAGCTCTCCCCGCTGTTCGGGTAGACCACCACCGGCTTCCCGGTCACCTCGGCGGCCACCGCCACCGCCCGGTCCGCGTCCTGCGGCGTGCAGCAGTTGACGCCCACCGCGACCACCTCGTCCACGTCGGCGGCCAGCGCGAACGCCTCCGCCAGCGGCTGTCCGGCCCTGGTCCGGTCGCCCTCGATGCTGTACGACAGCCAGGCCGGCACCCCAAGCCCGCGCACCAGCCCCAGCAGCGCCCGCGCCTCGTCCACGTCCGGCACCGTCTCCAGCGCCAGCACGTCCGGCCGGGCCGCCGCCAGCACCTCCAGCCGCGGCCGGTGGAAGTCCGCCAGCTCCGCGACGCCCAGCCCGTACCGGCCCCGGTACTCCGAGCCGTCCGCCAGCACCGCCCCGTACGGGCCCACCGAGGCCGCCACCCAGCGCCGCCGCCCGCCCGGCTCCGGGCGCGCCGCCTCCCGGGCCAGCTCCACGCTGCTCGCCAGCAGCCGGGCGGCCTGCGCCCGGCCGACCCCGCGGCGCGCGAAGCCCTCGAAACTCGCCTGGTAGCTCGCGGTTATCGCGACGTCGGCGCCCGCCGCGAAGTACGCCCGGTGCGCCGCCACCACCGCCTGCGGGTCGTCCGCCAGCAGCCGCGCCGACCAGAGCCCGTCCGAGAGGTCGTGCCCGGCCGCCGCCAACTGGTTCGACATCCCTCCGTCGAGCACCAGCGGACCGGCGGCCAGCGCGGCGGCGAAGTCCGGCGGGGGAGCAGTGGGCATGGCGGCCTCCTCGGGCAGAGTTCCTGGTCACAGCCTAGAGGCGGAGGCCCCCGCCGGGCAGGAAAACCATTTGCCGCCGGGGAACGCACTCGCTACGTTGTGCTCAGCCCGAGAAGAACGGCCTGATCACAACGGTCGGAACAGACCTCGGACGACGATCCAGCACCGGCACGGCAGGCCCGGTGGCACCGGCGACGACGGAAAGGAGCCCGGCGATGGCAGCGGACGACCAGCCGCCCCCCACCGGGCCCGGGGCCGAGGAGGAGTGGCTCGCCGCGTACGACCCGCGCGCCTACACCCCGGTCGCCGTCACCGTGGACGTGGTCGCCCTGACCTTGCGCCACGGCGGCCTGCACGTCCTGCTCGTCGAACGCGGCGCCCCGCCCTACCAGGGCTGCTGGGCGCTGCCCGGCGGCTTCCTGCGCGCAGGGGAAGAGGGCCTGGACGAGGCCGCCGCCCGCGAGCTCGCCGAGGAGACGGGCCTGCAGAGCGCCTCCGAGGCCGAGACCAGGCTCTGCCGCCTCCACCTGGAGCAGCTCGGCACCTACGGCACCCCCGAGCGGGATCCGCGGATGCACGTCGTCTCGGTCGCCTACCTCGCCTTCGCCCCAGACCTGCCCGACCCCCAGGCCGGAACGGACGCCGCGGCCGCCGCCTGGCACCCCGTCTCCGACCTGGACCTCCGGCCCTGCGGCCGGTCCCGAACCGCCGGTGTGCCCGCCGACACCCACGGGGGTGGCGTCGACGGGCGCACCGGCCCCGGCCCGCTCACGCTGGCCTTCGACCACGCCCGCATCCTCGCCGACGGCCTCGACCGGGTGCGCGCCAAACTCGAGTACAGCCCGCTGGCCACCGCCTTCCTGCCGTACGACTTCACCATCCCCGACCTCCGCGCCGTCTACGAGGCGGTCTGGGACGAGAAGCTCCACCCCGGCAACTTCCACCGCAAGGTGCTGTCCGTGCCCGGCTTCGTCGAGAGCACCGGCACCACCACCGAGCGCGGCGGAGCCCGCGGCGGCCCCCGCGCCCGCACCTACCACGCCGGCGACGCCCGCCTGCTGCACCCCGCGCTGCTCCGCCCCGCCCGCGAAGGCACGGCCGACGACGACGCGGCCGACAGCACGGCCGACGACGCGGGCTCCCACTGAGGGTCCGCGGCCCCCGGCGGCACCGTCGGCCGAGCGGGCTACCATCCGGCCATGACCACTGACGAAGCGACGCCCACCGACGAGGCCCAGCAGACCGCCCACCGGCCCTTCTCGCACTGCCACTTCTGCGGTACGCCCTACCCGGCCGACACCCGCGCCTGGCCGCGTACCTGCCCCGGCTGCGCCGAGATCAGCTACCGCAACCCGCTGCCCGTCGCGATCACCGTCCTCCCCGTCACCCGCCCCGACGCCGACCCGGCCCTGGTCGTCATCCGCCGCACCATCGAGCCCGGCTACGGCGAACTCGCCTTCCCCGGCGGCTACATGGACTACGGCGAGAGCTGGCAGCAGGCCTGCGTGCGCGAACTGCACGAGGAGACCGGCATCACCGCCGACCCGGCGGAGGTCACCCTGATCCACACCGCCTCCGACCCCGACGGCCGCTTCGTGATGCTCTGCGGACTGCTCCCGGCCCGCCCGCTCGCCGACCTCCCGCCCTCGCGCCCCACCGACGAGACCGACGGCTGGCTGCTCGCCACCGCCGAAACCCCGCTCGTCTGGGACTTCCACAACGGCGTCCTGCGCCGCTGGTTCAGCGGCGAGTTCACCCCCCGCTGACCCACCGGCCGACCCTGGCGCGGCGGGCGATCACATGGCATGGTCTGCACCGACAGCCCAACCGGACGGGTCTGCCACGAGCGCTCCCGTCCCCACCACCGGCCGGGAGACCACCACCGTGAGCACCCCACCGCAGGACCAGCCGCTCTGGCGCCCCAACCCCGCTCGCGCCGCCGCCACCACCCTGGTGGCCTTCCAGGCCTGGGCCGCCGAACACCACGGCGCCCCGGCCGCCCCGCTCGCCCCGGCCGCCGACGACCAGCAGGCCGCCGAGCGCTACGCGGACCTGCAGGCCTGGTCCACCGAGGACCTCGACCGGTTCTGGACCGCGATCACCCAGTGGTTCGACGTCCGCTTCACCCGGGCTCCCGAAGCCGTCCTCGCCGACGCCGCCATGCCCGGCGCCCGCTGGTTCCCCGGCGCCCGCCTCAACTACGCCGAGCACGCCCTGCGCGCCGCCGACGACCCGGCCAACGCCGACCGCCCCGCGATCCTCCACCTCGACGAGACCACCGAGCAGCCGGCCGTCCTCACCTGGTCCGAGCTCCGCCGCCAGGTCGGCTCGCTCGCCGCCGCCCTGCGCGCCCGCGGCATCGGCCCCGGCGACCGGGTCAGCGCCTACCTGCCCAACGTCCCGCAGGCCGCCGTCGCCCTGCTCGCCACCGCCGCCGTCGGCGCGGTCTGGACCAGCTGCGCCCCCGACTTCGGCGCCCGCAGCGTCCTCGACCGCCTCCAGCAGATCGAGCCCGCCGTCCTCTTCGCCATCGACGGCTACCACTACGGCGGCAAGGACCACGACCGCACCGAGGTCGTCGCCGAGCTGCGCCGCGAACTCCCCAGCCTGCACACCGTCGTGCACGTCCCGCTGCTCGGCGCGCCCGCCGCCGAGGGCGCCCTGCACTGGGACGACCTGGTCGCCGACGACGTGGAGCCGGTCTTCGAGCCCGTCCCCTTCGACCACCCGCTCTGGGTCCTCTACTCCTCCGGCACCACCGGCCTGCCCAAGGCCATCGTCCAGAGCCAGGGCGGCATCCTGCTCGAACACCTCAAGCAGGCCGGCCTCCACCTCGACCTCGGCCCCCGGGACCGCTTCCTCTGGTACACCTCCACCGGCTGGATGATGTGGAACTTCCTGCTGGCCGGCCTCCTCGTCGGGTCCACGATCGTCACCTACGACGGCAGCCCGGGCCACCCCGACACCGGCGCCCTCTGGTCCGTGGCCGCCCGCACCGGCGCCACCGTCCTCGGAACCTCCGCCGCCTACGTGATCGCCAGCCGCAAGGCCGAGCTCCACCCCGGCCGCGACCTCGACCTGTCCGCCGTGCGCTGCATCGGCACCACCGGCTCCCCGCTCCCGCCGGACGGCTTCCGCTGGATCTACCAGGAGGTCAAGGAGGACGTCTGGCTCGCCTCCGTCAGCGGCGGCACCGACGTCTGCTCCTGCTTCGTCGGCGGCGTCCCCACCCTCCCGGTGCACCTCGGCGAGATCCAGGCCCCCTGCCTCGGCGCGGCCGTCGAGTCCTGGGACGTCCAGGGCCACCCGCACACCGACACCGTCGGCGAACTCGTCGTCACCAAGCCCATCCCCTCGATGCCCACCGGCTTCTGGAACGACCCCGAGGGCACCCGCTACCACGACAGCTACTTCGACATGTACCCCGGCGTCTGGCGCCACGGCGACTGGATCACCGTCACCTCCCGGGGCACCGTCGTCATCCACGGCCGCTCCGACTCCACCCTCAACCGCCAGGGCGTCCGGATGGGCTCCTCGGACATCTACGAGGTCGTCGAGCGCCTCCCCGAGATCGCCGAGTCCCTGGTCATCGGCCTGGAGGAGCCCGACGGCGGCTACTGGATGCCGCTGTTCGTCGTCCTCGCCCCCGGTGCGGAGCTGAACGACGACCTGATCGGCCGCATCCGCACCTCGCTGCGCACCGAGCTCTCCCCGCGCCACGTGCCCGACGAGGTCATCGCCGTCGACGGCCTCCCGCACACCCTCACCGGCAAGCGGATCGAGGTCCCGGTCAAGCGCATCCTCTCCGGCACCCCGCTGGAGCAGGCCGTCAACCCCGGCTCCGTCGACCGCATCGAGCACCTGCGCTTCTTCGAGCGGCTCGGCCTCGACCGCCAGGCCTGACCGGCCCCGGGGCACACGAAAGGGGCGCCCCCACCGTCCTGGTGGGAGCGCCCCTTCTCATGTCGCTACGTCGGCTGCTCGCCCTACTCGCCGGAGAGCACCTGCTGCGCGGCGGCCCGCGCCTCCTCGGCGCTGTCCGCGGCCCGGGCCGCCTCGGCCGCCCGGCGGCACTGCGCCAGCGTGTACTTGGCGAGCGTGGTCCGCACGTAGGGGATCGAGGCCGCGCCCATCGACAGGCTGGTGACGCCCAGACCGGTCAGCACCACGGCCAGCAGCGGGTCGGCGGCCGCCTCGCCGCAGACCCCGCAGCTCTTGCCGCTCACCCGCGCGGCGTCGGCCGCCGCGGCGACCAGGTCCAGCAGGGCCGGCTGCCACGGGTCCTGGAGCCGGGCCAGCGCACCGACCTGACGGTCGGCCGCGAAGGTGTACTGCGCGAGGTCGTTGGTCCCCAGCGACAGGAACTCGACCTCCTGGAGGATCGACCTGGCGCGCAGCGCGGCCGACGGGATCTCCACCATCGCGCCGAACTTGGCGTCCAGCCCGGCCTCCCGGCACGCGGCCGCGAAGTCCTTGGCGTCCTTGCGGTCGGCCACCATCGGGGCCATCACCTCGAGGTGCACCGGCAGGCCCTCGGCCGCCTTGGCCAGCGACCGGAGCTGGGTCCGCAGCACCTCGGGGTGCTCGAGCAGGGTGCGCAGACCGCGCACGCCCAGCGCCGGGTTCGGCTCGTCGGCCGGGGTCAGGAAGTCCAGCGGCTTGTCCGCGCCGGCGTCCAGCACCCGGACCACGACCCGGCCCTCGGGGAAGGCCTCCAGCACCTTGCGGTACGCCTCGACCTGCTTCTCGGCGCTGGGCGCCTTCGCCGAGTCGTCCAGGAACAGGAACTCGGTGCGGAACAGGCCGACGCCCTCGGCGCCGTTCTCCAGCGCGGCCGGCACGTCGGCCGGGCCGCCCACGTTGGCGAGCAGCGGCACCCGGTGACCGTCCGAGGTCTGCCCCGGGCCGGAGGAGGCGGCCAGCGCGGCCTTGCGCGCGGCGGCGGCCGCCCGCAGCTCGTCCTGCTTCTCCTGGGACGGCTCCAGCAGGACATCGCCGGAGCTGCCGTCCACCGCGACGACGGTGCCCTCGGCGACCTCGATCGCGCCGGGCAGCGCCACGACGGCCGGCACGCCCATCGCCCGGGCCAGGATGGCGCTGTGGCTGGTCGGCCCGCCCTCCTCGGTCACGAAGCCGAGCACCAGCGTCGGGTCGAGCAGCGCGGTGTCGGCCGGCGCCAGGTCCCGCGCGAACAGCACGTACGGCTCGTCGCTGTCCGGCACGCCCGGCATCGGCACGCCGAGCAGCCGGGCCACGATCCGGTTGCGCACGTCGTCCAGGTCGGCGACCCGCCCGGCCAGGTACTCCCCGGCGGAGGCGAGCAGCGCCCGGTAGGCCGCGAACGCGTCGTAGACGCCGCGCTCGGCGCTGCTGCCGACGGCGATCCGGCGGGACACGTCGGCCATCAGCTCGGGGTCCTGCGCCATCAGCGCCTGGGCCTCCAGCACGGCCTGGGCCTCGCCGCCCGCGAGGTTGCCGCGCGCGACGAGGTCGGCGGCGACCGCCTCGACGGCGGCCTGGGCGCGGGCCTGCTCGCGCGGGGCGTCCTCGGTCGGGATCTGGGTGGCCGGGGGCTCCAGCACCGCCGTCCCCATGTGCCGCACCTGGCCGATCGCGACCCCGTGGCTCACGCCCACGCCGCGCAGCGTCTTCTCCATGTCACTGTCTCCGCTGAGATGAGCGGCCCCGCCGGGAACCGCTGTGTGTGGGGGCCGCCCCGTCATCTCGTCCGGGGCGGGTGTCGGAAGGAAGGGGTCAGCTCCAGCTGAACAGCTGCTCGCCGGCCTTGGCCTCGCCGTCCTCCCGCAGGTCGCCGAGCGAGTCGGCGGTGGCCTCCAGCGCCACGATCGGCGAGATCGGCGACTTGCCGGCGGCCTCGACGGCGGCCGGGTCCCACTTGATGACGGCCTGACCACGGGTCACCGTGTCGCCCTTGTTGACGAGCAGTTCGAAGCCCTCGCCGTTGAGCTGAACGGTGTCGATCCCGAGGTGGGTCAGCACACCGTGGCCCTCGGCGTCCACGACGACGAACGCGTGCGGGTGCATGGAGACGACGACACCGTCCACCGGAGCGACCGCCGTGGTCTGCTCGCGAACGGGGTCGACCGCGGTGCCCGGGCCGACCATCGCACCCGAGAACACCGGGTCGGGCACGCCCGCGAGCCCCACGATCTTGCCGGTCAGCGGCGACGTCACAGTGGTCATGGTTGTGCCTCCCAAGTGCAGTACAGCGAGCGGCCGCGAGGAGCGGCGCGACGATCAACTGAAGCCTAATTCATGTCAACTTCGGACAACTGCTGACATTCCCGGGCGAAGACCCCGCCCTTGCCTACCTAGCCGGCCGGCGACTCACCGGCCCGCTAGTGGTCTAGTCCTCTGGCCGATGCGCCGCACTCTACAGGCATCTTGGCGAATCGAGACCATTGCTGTATATGCTCGCGAGAGCAACAAATCATGCCGCCGTCCGAGCGACCCCGGGTGCGCCCCGGTTCGCGCTCCGGCTGCCGACCCGCTATGGTTGGGCGAGTCGCCGCAACTCGGCGGTTAACGCCAGATTTCAGATGCAAAAACCCCCGGTAAACGGAACGGAAAGCATCTGGTAAGCTGGAAACACGAAAGAACGAAGCCCGGAGGGTCCGCTGGAAGGCGGTCCGAAGGAAGCGTCCGTTCCTTGAGA
>NZ_JBLRWA010000035.1:0-83664 GCF_048159585.1 Kitasatospora sp. SC0581
TCCTCCCCCCACCCGCCGCCCCCCCGTCCGGTGTTGTGCCAACCCCGCCCGGGGGGGGCGCGCGCGGGGGGGGGGCCCCGCCGACCTGCGGTTCAGTACCGGGCGAGCGGTACCGGGTGGTTCAGTGCGCCGGGGTGTAGGACAGCGCGAGCTTGCCGATCTTCTGGCCGGCGGTGAAGTAGCCGGTGCCCAGCTTGGTGTCGAGGTACTGCGCGCCGGCCGCGTCCACCTCGAAGCTGGAGGAGGTCAGGTTCTGGGTGAGGCCGCTGCGGGTGATCACGTTGTCGCCGGACGGGTCGAGCAGCGGGACCGGCGTGGTCGAGCCGTTCGGGACACCGGTGAAGTAGCCGTTGTCGGCCGAGAAGTCGAGCTGCTTGAAGGCCACGCTCTTGCCGGTCTTGAGGTTCAGGAAGAGCAGGCCGCCGCCGAACTGCACGTCGCCGTAGAAGTTCGGGATGTTCGCGGCGCCGCCGGTCACCGGAAGCGTCACGGTGAGGCCCGCCGTCTGGTCGTACGCCGGGTCCGCGGGCTGCAGCGGGATGATCACGATGCCGTTGAGCGCGGCGTTCGTCAGGAAGTTGACGTCGGTGGTGATCACGGCCTGGCCGGCGGCCGGGGTGGTGGCCGTGTCGGCGACGGCGACGCCGCTCACGGCGGTCAGGGAGAGGACGACGGCGGCGCCGGTCGCGGCCAGGCGGGCGCTGATGCGGGACATGCTGGACTCCTTGGGAGAGGGAGAGGTGATGTGCGGGTGGTGCGGTTCGGCGGGGCTCAGGAATGGGTGACGGAGCCGCAGGCGATCTGCGGCAACGGGACGAAGCCGGACTTCCTGATGGCGTCCGCGCCGTTGCGGCAGATCCAGCCACCGCGGCCGAAGATGCCGCGCAGCGCGGCACCACGGGTGTTGTCGGCGTACAGCTCCGCGTCGCGCAGGACGTTCGACAGCACGACCCCGTACGGCGCCGTGACGGCGGAGGCCGAGATCGTCCTGGTCTGCGGGTCGATGGGCGCGATGCCGTCGACGGACCTCAGGGTCAGGGCACCCGGCACGTCCTCACCACCGCCCTGTCCCTGGTACGCCTGGCCGATGTAGTAGCCCGTCGAGTAGGGGATCAACGCGTCGGGGTCGGCCAGGAGCGGGTCGCTGCCCTGGTTCTCCCGGATGCCGCTGGTGACGCAGGCACCGGGGGTGACCGCGTAGCCGCGACCGATCGTGAGCAGGAAGTGCGCCCTCAGACCTGTCCCGGACGGGGGAAGGTAGGCCTTGATGGTGGCGTTCGGCAGCGCCGGGTCGATCTGGTTCCAGGTGGTGACCGCGCAGGTGTAGATGTCCTTCAGGTTCCCGGTGCTCAGGTTCGCCGGGGCGTTTCCGGTGGCCGGGGCGGCCCAGGCGACGGCGTCCCAGGCGATGGCCACGAAGTCGTCCGTCGAGAGGTCGTCCTGCTGCGGGCCGCGTGACGCGCGGGCGAAGTCCACAGTGGTGCCGGTGCGGCCGTTCAGCGCGACCATGCCGGCGTGCTGGTCCGCGGGCCGGGCCATCGTCGTGGCACCCGACTTGGTGGTGATGGTCCCGCTCGGACGCGTGTCCCAGCTGTACAGCCTCGGTGTCGCCGGATCCGTCAGCGAGGCGTTGTAGCCGCTCGCGATCCGGTTCATCAGGATCTGGGTGGTCCCGTCGCCGACACCCACGACGTCGACGGCACGCGGTGTGACACCGGCCGCCGGGTCGGCGAGCGCGGTACCGCCTGCGGTGGTCGTCACCAGGACGGCGATCGCGGCGGCACCGCCCAGCTTGGTCATGGCCCTGCGCATCGGCCCGCCTCCGGCGTCCGGTCGTGGTGAGGGTGGCCCGGCGGCCGCGGGGCCAGGCCCCGCGGCCGCCGGTGTGGTGCGGGGTGGATCAGGAGTGGGTGACGGCGCCGCAGGCGTAGGCCGGCAGCGGCAGGAAGCCGAAGCTCTTGAGGTCGTTGGCGCCGTTGTTGCAGAGCCAGCCGTTCTTGCCGAAGATGGCGCGCAGGGTGGCGTTCGAGGTCCACTCGCTGTCACGGAAGACGTTGTAGACCACGCGGGAGTACGGGGTGGCCGCGAAGGCGGTGCTGATCGTCTTGGCCGCGGTGTCCACCGGCAGGACACCGTTGACGTTGCGGATGGTCAGCGGGCCCTGGACGTCGGCGCCGCTGCCCTGGCCGTAGTAGACCTGGCCGATGTAGTGGGCCACGGAGTAGGGGACCAGCGCGTTGGGGTCGGCCAGGACCGAGTCGCTGCCCTGGTTCTCCTGGGTGCCGCTGACGACGCAGGCACCGGGGGTGACCGCGACGCCGCCACCGATGGTGGTCAGGAAGTAGGAGCGGGTGCCGGAGTCGGTCTGCGGCAGGAAGGGCTTGATGGTGGCGTTCGGCAGCGACGCGTCGATGTCGTGCCAGTTGGTGACCGCGCAGGTGAAGATGTCCTTCAGGTTCGCGGTGCTCAGGTTCGCCGGGGCGTTTCCGGTGGCCGGGGCGGCCCAGGCGACGGCGTCCTTCGCCAGGCTGACGAAGTCGTCGCTGCTCGGGTCGCTCGCCTGCGGGCCACGCGAGGAGCGGGCGAAGTCCACCGTGGTGTTGGTGTAGGTGGTCAGCGCCTTGATGCCGGCGCCGGAGCCGTTCGGGCGGGCGATCGCGGCGGAACCGGCCTTGGGGGTGATGGTGGTGTTGATGGGGGTCGCGTCCCAGCTGTAGACGCGGGGGGCGTTCGGGTCGGTCAGCGACGCGTTGTAGTCGGCGGCGAGCTGGTTCACGACGGCCTGGGTGGTGTCGGAGCCGGTGCCCACGAAGTCGATGGCGCGCGGCGTCACGCCGGCGGCCGGGTCGGCGACGGCGGTGCCGCCGGCGACGGTCGCGATGGAGGTCGCCAGGGCGGCGACGGTGAGCAGCTTGGCAGCGGTCTTACGCATGTTCCTCTTCCTCCGGGGGAGAGACGTACATCGCGTGAAACCCGTACTCCGTTCGGGAGTTCGGGGCCGTGTGGCCGCGTCCGCTGCGGCCTCGCCGGCAGTGCCGATCCTGTCCGGCGGGGAGGTTCCGCCGGAAGGGAGGCCGGGTCCGGCCGGGGAATGTCGACTCATCGGTTCGACGAGGTTTAGCCACTGGTCAGCGTGCACGTGACAGGGGCACTACCGGCCCTCCGAACCCGGTCGACGTTCTTCTCCAGGAAGCTGCTCGGGGTGTTGCCGGAAACCTGCCCTTCACCGGAACTGCACGGACGGGGGCCGTGGACGGAACCGCCGCCTCCGGACCCGCCCCCGGACATGCTCCGGATACGCCCGGGATACGCCCCGGACATGCCTCCGGACATGCCGACATGGCGGTCCGTCGCGTTCGACGGACCGCCACGCACACGGTCTCCTACAGCGGCCGGCGGCCGTCCCGCCCCGATCGCCGCAACTCCTGCCCCACCCACTGCAGTCCGGCCAGGAACCCCTCGATCCCCGCCTGGCACTGGTCCCGCCGCAGGTATCCCCGGGCGCTGCGGGCGACCGGGACGGCGTCGGCCGCCCCCGGCCGGGTGCTGCGCACCGGCAGGTAGGCGGCCCAGACCCACTGACGTCCTTCGGACTGCCCGACCGAGCACCGCAGCGCGGCCCGTTCGATCAGCAGCACCCGGACGGCCTCGGCGAGTTCGTCCTCGCTGCGGTACGTCCGTACGCCGACCCCGAGCGGCCTCCCGTTGGCGGCCCGCAGTGCCCAGCCGAGGCAGCGGTCGGCCGCCGGCACGATCAGCAGTCGCGGGCCGCGTCGCTCAGCGGCCATCGGTGCGTCTCAACGGTACGGCGGGCTCCGGGAGTTCGTGCGGAGGCTGCTTGGAGAGCAGCACCACGAACCGCCGGAAGGCGTTCTGGCAGGTCGCGTACCGCTCGTACGCGCGGCTGGAGCGCACCTCGGGGAGGGCGCGCGAGCCCGGGACGACCCAGATCCAGCCGATGCCCTCCCGCACGTGGGTGATGCGCGCGGTGAGCCCGGGCGCCGCGGCGCGCAGGCCGTCGAAGCCCCGCTCGGCCTCGCCCGCCGTCTCGAACGCGGCCGGGGTGATCGCGACCACCCGGCCGTTGGACGCCTTCAGTTGCCAGCGGTAGCGCCCGTCCGCTGCCCGTTCGGCGCGGAAACCCCCTCGACTTGCCCCTGCTGCGGTGTGACCGCGGCCGGCAGCGTTCACTGCCCCCTCCGTCCGGTTGCCCTCCGGTTTCCCCTCCGAGCGGAGCAAAGCTATGTGTGCACACGGAGCCCCCGAAAGCCCAGAACGTTCACAACTTGCGCTGTTGGTCGGGAAGTTCTCTCTCGTTTAACTTTCACCGGTTCTTGGTGGTAGTCCCGGTCGGAACCCTCAGAGCCGGGCCGTCCAACGCACCATCGTGCCCTTGCGGTACGGCCCGCTCTCGTGCCAGGCGTCGCCGCCGAGCGCCTCGGCGCGCCGGGTGAGGTTGAGCAGGCCGCTGCGCCGGCCGCCGGCCGGGATGCCCACCCCGTCGTCGGTCACGGTGAGCAGCACGCCGGGCCGGCCGCCCCGGTCCAGCGAGTCCGGGTCGCCGCCCACCGGGCGGCCGTCCTCGCCCAGGTGGGTGGTCGCGTCGATCTCCACGCCGACCCGGGAGGCGCGCGCGTGCCGGGCCGTGTTGGAGAGCATCTCGCGCAGGGCGGCGAGCAGTTGACGGCCGGTCTTCTCCCCGACCAGGCTCTCCACCGGCCCGACGAAGCTCACCGAGGGCTTGAAGCCGAGCGCGGCCGCGGCCTGGCTGGCCTCCCGCAGCACCCGGGTGCGCAGGGTGTCCGGCGCGTCACCGTGGTCGTCGTGCTGGAGGGCGTAGATGGTGGTGCGGACCTCCTGGATGGTGGCGTCCAGCTCGTCCACCGCCTTGCCGATGCCGACCCTGACCTCGGGGACGACGGCCCGCCGGGCGGCGCTCTCCAGCATCATCCCGGTGGCGAACAGCCGTTGGATCACCAGGTCGTGCAGGTCGCGGGCGATCCGGTCGCGGTCCTGGAAGACGGCCAGCCGCTGCTGGTCGCGCTGGCCCTCGGCGAGCCGCAGGGCCAGCGCGGCCTGCGAGGCGAAGGTCTCGGCGAGCTGCTTCTCGCTGTCGGTGAACGGCACCGCGCCGTGCGGGCGCCAGACGCAGAGCCCGCCGAGCACCCGCCCGGCGGCGACCATCGGCACGGCCATGGACGGGCCGAAGCGGCGGGCGAGCCGGATCACCACGGTCGGGTCGCTGGACATGTCGTCCAGGTAGACGCTCTCCCCCGCGAGCAGCCGCGCCGCGAAGCTCTCCCTGGGCAGCAGTTCGCCGCGGACGTACTCGGCCAGTTCGCCGGAGGCGTGCGCGACCCGCATCTGCCCGTCGCCCTCGCCGCCGCCCTCCGGGCCGGTCGGCAGCAGGATCATGCCGAGCGCGGCGTCCGCCAGCTCCCGTACCTGCTCGGCGGCGACGGTCAGCGCGCTCTCGGCCTGCTCGGCGGAGAGCAGGGCCGTGGCGACGGCGGCGGCGCCGGCGATCCAGCGTTCGCGGCGGCGGCCCTCCTCGTACAGCCGGGAGTTCTCGATGGCCACGCCGGCCGCCGCGGCGAGCGCGTGCACCACCTGCTCGTCCTCGGGGGTGAAGGCGCCGCCGCCCTTCTTCTCGGTGAGGTAGAGGTTGCCGAACACCTCCGCGCGGACCCGGATCGGCACGCCCAGGAAGGTCCTCATGCAGGGGTGGTGCGGCGGGAAGCCGGAGGAGCGCGGGTCGGTGCGGAGGTCGGCCAGCCGCAGCGGCTCGGGGCGGTCGATGAGCGCGCCGAGGATGCCCCGGCCGGCGGGCAGTTCGCCGATCTCGGCGGCGGTCTCGTCGTCGACCCCGACGTGGATGAAGTCGGCCAGGCCGGTGCCGCCGGGGGCGATCACGCCGAGCGCCGCGTAGCGGGCGTCGACCAGTTCGGCGGCGCCCACGGCGATCCGGTGCAGGGTGGCGTGCAGGTCCAGCCCGGCCCCGATCGAGACCACCGCCTCCAGCAGCCGCTGCATCCGGTCGGTGACCGCGGCGGCCGACTGCAGGCGCTCGGCGACCTCGGTGACCAGGGTGTCCAGCCCGAGCGAGGCGATCTCCGGCACCTGGTGGGGCGTCTGCTCGGCGGCGGCCCCGGGGAGGTCCGACGGGAGGCCCGGAGCGGGGTCCGACGGGAGGCCCGGAGCGGGGTCCGACGGAAGGCCCGGAACGGGGTCCGACGGGAGGCCCGGAACGGGGTCGGGCGGGAGGTCCGGCGTGGGGTCCATGAAGAAAGCCTACGTTTGTACGCTTTTCAGCCGAAGGACGGCGCGACTAACGGGTGACGGCCCGGCCGGCGGCTGCCGGAACCGGCTCCAGCAGCCCGTCCGCCTCCCGCTCCCGCCGCCACATCGCGTGCAGTCGCCCGTCCGGGTCGGCGACCAGCTCCGACCAGCGGCCCCGCTCGGCCACCCGTCCGCCGTCCAGCACCAGCACCTCGTCCACCGTGGTGTCGTCCAGCCCGGCCAGCCGGTGGGTGATCAGCACGGTGGTGCGGCCCGCGGTGGCGGCCAGCAGGTCGGCGGTGAGGGCGTCGGCGGTGGGCAGGTCGAGGTGCTCGGCGGGCTCGTCCAGGACCAGCACGGGGAAGTCCGCGAGCAGCGCCCGGGCGAGCGCCAGCCGCCGGCGCTGGCCACCGGAGAGCCGGGCGCCGTGCTCGCCGACCATGGTGTCCAGGCCGTCCGGCAGGCCCTCGGTCCACTCCAGCAGCCGGGCGGCGCCCAGCGCGGCGCGCAGCTCCTCCTCCCCCGCCGCCGGCCGGGCCAGCCGCAGGTTCTCCCGCAGCGAGCTGTCGAAGACGTGGGCGTCCTGGGCGCAGAGCCCGATCACCCGGCGGACGGACTCGCCCGCCAGCGCGCGGCTGTCCACGGCCTCGGGGCGGCCGTCGGCGAACCGCACCGTCCCGGCGCTCGGCTCCAGGAAGCGCAGCAGCGCCTGGGCGAGGGTGGTCTTGCCGGAGCCGGACGGGCCGACCACGGCGATCCGGCGGCCGGCCGCGAGGTCGAGGTCCACCCCGGCGAGCGCGTCCACCGTCTGCCCGGGGTGCCGTACGGTCAGCCCGCGCACCGCGACGGGCAGCGGCCGCTCGGGCAGTGCCACCGGTTCGGCGGGCTCGGCGACCGGGGGTTCGGCGGAGAGCACCTCGTCCAGCCGGGCCTGCGCGGCGCGGCTGCGCTGGCGGGCCTGGACGGCGAGCGGCATCCCGGTGACGGCCTCGAAGGCGGCCAGCGGGGTCAGCACCACCACGGCCAGGCAGACCGGCGCCAGCACCCCGTCGCGCACCCCCTGGACGCCGACGGCGGCCGCGGCGGTCACGGTCAGCCCGGTGAGCAGGGCGATCAGCCCGGTGCCGAGCGCCGTGGTGGCGGCCGAGCGGGCGGCCAGCCCGGTCAGCGCGGCGTCGGCGCTACGGACGGCGGCCAGCCGGCCGGGCAGCGCGCCGGCCACGGTGAGCTCGGCGGTGCCGGTGAAGGCGTCCACCACGGCGGTGGCCAGGCGCCCGCGCGCCGGGGCCTGGCGCCGCTCGGCGCCGGCCGACCAGCGGGCGGCCAGGGCGGGCACCAGCCCGCCCGCGAGCAGCAGTCCGAGGCCGAGCACCAGCCCGGCGGCCGGCAGGAAGGCGGCCATCGCCGCGGTCGAGGCCAGCGCGACCAGGCCGGCCACCGCGGCCGGCAGCCGCCAGCGCAGGTAGTGGTCCTGGACGGCGTCCACGTCGGCGACCAGCCGGGAGAGCAGGTCGCCGCGCCGGAAGGCGGGCAGTCCGGCCGGGGCGAGCGCGCTCAGCCGCCGGTAGACGGCGGCCCGCAGGGTGCCGAGGGTGCGCAGCACCGCGTCGTGCGAGACCAGCCGCTCGGCGTAGCGGAAGACGCTGCGGCCGATGCCGAAGGCCCGTACCGAGGTGACGGCCATCATCAGGTAGAGCACCGGCGGCATCTCGGAGGCCCGGGAGATCAGGTAGCCGGAGGTGGCCATCAGCGCGACGGCGCAGCCGAGGGCGAGCGCGCCGAGCAGGATCGAGAGCGCCAGCCGGGGGGTGCCGCCGCCCTCGGGCCGGGGCTCCTCGGCGACGGCGGGGGCGGGCGTGGGGCGGCCGCTGTGGGCGAGCGGCGCCACCGGGGCGGCCGGGGCGGCGGCCGCCGGGGCTCCCGCCAGCCGTACCCGCCGGTCGGCGACGGCCAGCAGGGCGGGCCGGTGCGCGACCACCAGCACGGTGCGCGCCGGGTCGGCGGCGAGCGCCCGGACGGCGTCCACCACGGCCGCCTCGGAGGCGCCGTCCAGGTTGGCGGTCGGCTCGTCCAGCAGCACCAGCGGCCGGTCCTCGGCGAGCAGCACCCGGGCGAGGGCGAGGCGCTGGCGCTGCCCGGCGGAGAGCCCGGCGCCGTCCTCCCCCAGGACGGCGGCCAGGTCGGTCACGAAGTCGAGCGCGTGCGCGGCCCGCAGCGCCGTCCACAGCTGCTCGTCGGTGGCCTCCGGCCGGTAGAGCCGCAGGTTCTCGGCGACCGTCCCGGCGAACAGGTGCGGGTGCTGCGGCACCCAGGCGATCTGCCGCCGCCAGCTCTCCGGCTCCAGCTCGGCCAGGTCGTACGTCGTACGGCCGTCGGCGGCGGTGATCCGGACGGTGCCCGACGACGGGGCGGTGAGGCCGAGCAGCACGGCCAGCAGGGTGGACTTGCCGGCGCCGCTGGGGCCGGTGAGCGCCGTGCTGGAGCCCGGGCGCAGGGTCAGCGCGGCGCCGTCCAGCGCGGGCTCGGTGCGCCCGGGGTGCCGGACGACCAGGCCCTCGGCGGCGATCACGGCGCTCGCGAGGTCGGGTGCCGGGGTGGTGCCGGCGGCGGGCAGCGGGGTCTCCAGCACCCGGAACAGCTCGTCGGCGGCGGTCAGCCCCTCGACGCTGGAGTGGTAGAGCGCGCCGACCTGGCGGATCGGGAAGTACACCTCGGGGGCGAGCACCAGGATCAGCAGCCCGGTCTCCAGGTCGAGCGTGCCGTCCACCAGCCGGAAGCCGACGGTGACGGCGACCAGCGCGACGGACAGGGTGGAGAGCAGCTCCAGGGTGAAGGAGGAGACGAAGGCGATCCGCAGGGTGCGCAGGGTGGCCCGGCGGTAGTCGGCGGTGATCCGGGCGATGGTGGCGGCCTGGGTGCGGGCCCGGTTGAACACCTTGAGGGTGGGCAGTCCGGCGACCACGTCGAGGAAGTGGTGGGAGAGCCGGGACAGGGTGTTCCACTGCCGGTCCATCCGGGACTGGGTGGCCATCCCGATCAGCACCATGAACAGCGGGATCAGCGGCAGCGTCCCGGCGATGACCGCGGCCGAGGTGAAGTCGGCGCCGACGATCCGCAGCAGCACGATCACCGGGACGACCACGGCCAGCGCCAGCTGCGGCAGGTAGCGGGCGAAGTAGTCGTCCAGGGCGTCGACGCCGCGGGTGGCGAGGGTGGTGAGTTCGCCGGTGCGCCGGCCCGCCAGGTAGGACGGGCCGAGCGCGGTGGCGTGGTCGAGCAGCCGGCGCCGCAGGGTGGACTTCACCCGGGCGACGGACCGGTGGGCGGTGAGTTCGGTGAGCCAGCCGACCAGCCCGCGCCCGACCGCGGTCAGGGCGAGCAGCAGCAGCGGCGTGGTCAGCTCGCCGAGCGTCGCCCCGCGCTGGAAGGCGCGGACGACGATCTCGGCGATCAGACTCGCCTGGGCGACCACCAGGGCCGCGCCGACCGCGCCGAGCAGCACGGATCCGGCGAGGAAGGCCCTGGTGGTGCGGGCGTACCCGAGGAGTCGGGGGTCGACCGGCTTCACGGCGTCAGGCCTGGTCGAGCGGGGCGGCCGGGTTGTGCCCGGGGATGTGCTGGACGCCGATCCGCTTGCGGAACACCCAGTAGGTCCAGCCCTGGTAGAGCAGCACCAGCGGGGTGAAGATCGCCGCCACGACGGTCATCACCTTCAGCGTGTACGGCGAGGAGGCGGCGTTGCTGACGGTCAGGCTCCACTCCGGGTTCAGGGTGGAAGGCATGACGTCCGGGAAGAGCGCCAGGAAGAGCATCGCGACCGCGGCCACGATGGTCGCCCCGGAGAGGCTGAACGCCCATCCCTCGCGGCCGAGCTGGTTGGCCGCCAGGGCGCCGAGCAGGGCGACCACCGCGACGATCATCGCGGCGAGGCTGCGGCCGTTGCCGTGGTCGACCTGGGTCCAGGTCAGGAAGGCCAGCGCCAGCACGGCGGTCGCCAGGCCGGAGAGCAGGGCGGACCTGCGGGCCCGCTCGCGGATCTCGCCGACCGTCTTGAGCGCGGCGAACACCGAGCCGTGCAGGGTGAACAGGGCGAGCGTCACCAGGCCGCCGAGCAGCGCGTACGGGTTCAGCAGGTCCCAGAGGGTGCCGACGTAGTTCTTCTGCGCGTCGATGTCCACGCCGCGCACGATGTTGGCGAAGGCCACGCCCCAGAGGAAGGCCGGGAGGAGGGAGGTCCAGAAGATGGCCTCCTCCCAGTTCCGCTGCCAGCGGGCGCCGTCGTTCTTGGCCCGGTACTCGAAGGCCACCCCGCGGACGATCAGGCAGACCAGGATGACCAGCAGCGGGATGTAGAAGCCGCTGAAGAGCGTCGCGTACCAGTCCGGGAAGGCCGCGAAGGTGGCGCCGCCGGCGGTCAGCAGCCAGACCTCGTTGCCGTCCCAGACCGGGCCGATGGTGTTGATCAGCACCCGCCGCTCGGCGGTGTTGCGGGCCAGCGGCTTGGTCAGCACGCCGATCCCGAAGTCGAAGCCCTCCAGGAAGAAGTAGCCGATCCACAGGACCGCGATCAGCACGAACCAGACGTCGTGGAGTTGCATGTCAGATCCTCAGTTCCCCGGTGTCCCGGCGCCTCAGTAGGCGAAGGCGAGCGGCTTGTCGGCGTCCTCGTCCGAGGACGGTCCGCGCAACGACGGGTCCTTGGTGGGCGGCTGCTCGGTCACCACCGGGCCGGCCTTGGCGTACTTGACCAGCAGCCGGACCTCGATGACGGCGAGGATCGCGTACAGCGTGGTGAAGGTGGCCAGCGCGCCGATCTGGGTGCCGACGCTGACGTTGGGGGAGACCGCGCTGGCCGTGGTCATCAGGCCGAAGACGGCCCAGGGCTGACGGCCCATCTCGGTGAAGATCCAGCCGAAGCTGTTGGCGATCAGCGGGAAGCCCATGGTCAGGATGCCGATCCGCCAGCTCCACTTGGTCAGCTGCGGCCCCAGCTCGCGCCTGGGGGTGAGCATCAGCCGGGGCACCTCGGTCTCGCCGGTGCGGAACTCGGGGTGCAGGAAGAGCTTCTTCCGGGTGGTCCACAGGCCGATCAGGCCGGCCAGGAAGGAGGTCATCCCGAAGCCGATCATGAGGCGGAAGCCCCAGTAGGTGACGAAGATGCTCGGGATGTAGTCCTTGGGGTCGCCGCCGTGCTGGGCGGCCTCGGCGGCGGCGGTGTCGTTGATGCCGGGGACGGACGAGCTGAAGTCGCTGTGGGCGAGGAAGGAGAGTATCCCGGGGATCTCCAGGGCGACCGAGTTGTGGCCCTTGCTGACGTCCCCGACCGCGAAGACCGAGAACGGCGCCGGCGCCTGGGTCTCCCACAGCGCCTCGGCGGCGGCCATCTTCATCGGCTGCTGCTCGAACATGACCTTGCCCAGGGTGTCGCCGCTGAGCGCGGTGCCGGCGCCGAAGACGACCGCGAGCACCAGGCCGAGCCGCAGCGAGGTGCGCATCGCGGCGGTCTTCTTCGGGTCGGCGGTCTCGGGCTTGCGCTTGGCCTTCCAGAGGTGGAAGGAGGCGATGCCGACGACGAAGGCCGCACCGGTGAGGAAGGCGGCGGTCAGGGTGTGGAAGACGACCACCAGGGTGGTGTTCTGGAACAGCACCCGGACGACGTCCGTCAGCTGGGCCTTGCCGGTGACCGGGTCGATCGCGTAGCCGACCGGGTGCTGCATCCAGGAGTTGGCGGCCAGGATGAAGTAGCCCGAGAGCACGGTGCCCAGCGCCACCATCCACATGCAGGCGCAGTGGATCTTCCTCGGCAGCTTGTCCCAGCCGAAGATCCACAGGCCGATGAAGGTCGACTCGAAGAAGAAGGCGATCAGCGCCTCCATCGCGAGCGGGGCGCCGAAGACGTCGCCGACGAAGCGGGAGTAGTCGGACCAGTTCATGCCGAACTGGAACTCCTGGACGATGCCGGTGACCACGCCCATCGCGATGTTGATGAGGAAGAGCTTTCCCCAGAACTTGGTGGCGTGGAAGTACTTCTCCTTGTTCGTCCGCACCCAGGCGGTCTCCAGACCGGCCACGATCGCGGCCAGGCTGATCGTGAGCGGGACGAAGAGGAAGTGGTAGACGGTGGTGATGCCGAATTGCCATCGCGCGATGGTTTCGTGAGCGATTGCCAGTTCCACGTCGCCCTCTCTCCCAACCTGCCCGCGTGACGACGGGCATCTTCCGGACAAACTTCATCTATAGCCGTAGACCGTTGCTCAACCACGCAAGCTTGTCCGCTTGTGAACGTGAACACGTTCACAAGGAGCAGTATCCACCATCCTTACGGGGGAACCGCAGGTGGGGTGGGATTGACAGGCTGTGCGCTGCGTCACGGGCCGCGGCGCGGTCCGCACAGTCTGCGGACCCACCGCGGGCCGGGGCAACGAACGACCGGGCGGATGGCCGGAAGTTGTTGGCCGAACCGGCGCTTGACAGGCCCGCGACCCGGTCGCCCCGACGGGATCCGCGTGCTAGGGGCTGTCTTCGGACTCGCCTCTACGGGCCATGTCCTACGGGCGGCCGAGCAGCTCGGTGCCCGGGACGGAATCGGCGCGGGCCGTGAAGAACCCGGTGAATCCGGCCAGGAACTCCTCCCGGGTGATCCGCCCGTCCCCGTCGGCGTCCAGCCGGCGGAAACCGTGCGACAGCTCGGCCGGGTGCACGCGCGGCCCGCCGAACACCGCGCGGTACTCGTCGAACTCCAGGAAGCCGCTGCCGTCGGTGTCGGCCGCGGTGAACACCGCCCGCAGCGCGGGCAGCAGCCCCCGCTCCAGGTAGGCCTCGTCCCGGTCCAGGCCGGCCAGGGTCGCCGCCACGAACTCCTCCCGGCTGACCCTCCCGTCCCCGTTCGCGTCCATCACCGCGCGCAGCTGCTCCCACCAGCTGTCGAAGGCCTCGTACACCCGGGCCTCGCCCGCCTCGTCCAACTCCAGCTGCCAGCACACGTTGTGCGCCATCGCCCGCAGGTCGTGCGCGGTGATGAAGCCGTCGCCGGTCTGGTCGAGCACCTCGTGGAAGAAGCGGTCCAGCCTGGGCCCCCGGCCGTCCCGGTGCGGGCGGTGGCGCTTCGGCGTCCGGTGCTCCTCCGGGGAGCGGTAGCGCAGCCGGTCCGGGAGGAGCGGGACGACCGCACCGGCACCGCGGTGCAGCACGGCGGACAGCAGCGCGGCCCGCCGGGTCCGGACCAGCCCGAACCGCTCCCGCACCGCCGGCGGCAGGTCCGCCACCGTCAGCTCGCGGATCGCCCGGGCGACCACCACCCGCACCACCCGCCAGCCCGCGTCGCCGAGGAACCGGAGCCGGCGCGGCGCGGGCGCCTCGCGCAGCAGGTCGTCCAACAGGTGGCGCGCCGCCTCGGTGTGCTCCAGCCGCTCCCGCGCGTACCGGGCGAAGTAGGCCGGCAACTCCCCCACGGTCTCCGGGATCTCGCCCTTCGGGAGGTCGAAGACGGCGACCGCCTCCCGGAACTCCGCGTACGCCTGCGCCAACTCCCCCGCGTCGTACCGGTCCCCGCCCAACCGGCGCATCGCGACCACGCCCTCGAAGAGCGTCAGCAGCACCCACGCCCTGGTCGCCGCGTCCCCGGCGTCGTACGGCCGCCCGTCCGGCCCCGTCCCCCGGATCCGTTTGTGCGCCCGCTCCAGCCGCGCGACCTCCCGGCGCAGCGCGTCCGCGTCCTGGTAGAACAGCCGTCGCCCGCTGCCCAGCGTGTGCTCCACCCGCCGCCACGGGTGCGCCCGGTACGTCGAGTGCTCCGCCATCCCCGCCGCCACCACCGGATCCGCCGCCTGCAGCACCAGCAGCCGCCACGCGACCAGCACGATCCGCCACTCCGACAGGTCCCGCCTGAACGACGCGCCGCGTTCAGCCACGGCGCTCACCGGTGATCTCGGGACCGATCACGAAGCCCTTGGCGGGGCCCTCGGGGATCACGGCCTCCTTGCCGTACGGGACCCGGATCGAGGTCGCGTAGGCACGGCGCTCGGGGTCGGGGCCGGTGAGGACGGTGACGGCGTCGAACCCCTCGATGATCTCCACGCGGTAGCCCTGGGGGACGTCCATGGACTTCCACATCTCCCACAGCGCCTGGTCCAGGTCCACGCCGGTCTCCTCAACAGCAACCGCGCTCATCGGAACACCCCAATTTCCCGTCCAGTGATCAGCCCGCGCGAGCCCGCGCGAGCAACGGCAGCACGGTCGCACGCGACCTGAGGGTCGGCCGGGTGAACGGCAACGGGTTCACTCGATCGAGGAGTTTCGGGGCCGGGAACGCCGGAACCGCAGGACGGGCCGGGGCCTGTCCTGCGGTTCGGGGGTGGTCGCGCCCGCCTTTCGGGCGGGCGCGGACCTGGTGGGTCAGGAAGCCGAGCGGGCCGGCTTGCGGCGGGAGACGTAGAGGGCGGCGGCGCCGAGGCCGAGGGTGAGGCCGGAGCCCAGGGCGAGGTACGGGGTGGCGGGGTTGGGACCGGTGTCGGCGAGTTCGGTGGCCGAGCCGGTGGTGGCGGCCTGCGTGGCGGTCGCGGTGCTGGTCGAGGTGGTCGACCTGTTCGAGGCGGTGGTGGCCCTGGTCGCGGTGGACGCCTTGGTCGCGGCGGTGTCCGAGGCCGGGGTGCCGGCGGCAGGCTGCTCGGCCGGCTTCTCGACGGGCTTCTCGACCGGCTTCGCGGCGGCGGCCCGGGCGTCGGCGAGCGCCTTGTCCGCGGCGGCCTTGGTGGCGGCCGCGGCCTTGGTGGCCTCCTGGGCCGTGGAGATCCGCCGGAACGCCTCGACCTTGGCGTCGTCCAGGGCCTTGCCCGCGGCGGTCACGGCGGCCTTGGCCTTCTCGTCCGCGGCGGTGGCGGCGTTGGCGGCCTCGAACGCCTTCAGCATCCGCTCCCTGGCCTTGGGGAGGTCCTCCTCCTTGGCGGTGCCGTACGCCCGGGCGGCCTCCTCGGCCTCCTTGTCGGTGGTCTCCCTGGTCGCGGCGGCCTGCTTGGCGGCGGCCCGCGCCTCCTGGAGCCTGCCCTGGTAGGGCTGCGGGTCCTTCAGGAACGCGGTGGCCTCGGCCGTGACCTCGGCCTCGTTCGCGACGGCCGCCGTGTGGGCCTTGGCCGCGGCCGCGGCGGCCTGCTCCAGCTCGGCGATCGAGCCGCTGTCGCTCCGGGTCTGCGTCACCGACGCCGACTCCGCGAAGGCGGGCGCGGCGGAGAGCACGGCGGCGGGCGAGACGACGGCGGCGACGAGGACGGCCGAGACCAGCGAACGGCGGAGGTTCACGATGACCCCTTTCGGGTCGAAAGGAAAGCAAGAGTCACAACCGGAGGGTTCCTCACGGCCGGACGACGCCGATCATAGGCACACGCATTCTTAACGCTCCATGCCGGATTCCGGCAATGACCGGGCGTCCAACCTTCCGGGTTCGCCGGGGAATTGACGAGTCGACAAAGCCGGGGCAAAAGCGCGCCCCGAACGCCCGAATTCGTGGCATTCGGGTCGGCGGGGCCGAATTCGCGGCATTCGGCCCCGCGGGAATCCGGTCAGCGCTGCCGGGGGAGTTCGACGCGGAAGGTGGCGCCCTCGCCCGGGGCGGTGTGCAGGGTGAGGGTGCCGCCGTGGGCGCGGGTGAGGGCGGTGGCGATGGCGAGGCCGAGGCCGGCGCCGCCGCCGTTGTCGCGGCTGCGGGAGGCGTCGACCCGGAAGAACCGGTCGAAGACCCGCTGGGCCTGCTCCTCGGTGAGGCCCGGGCCGGAGTCGGCGACCTCCAGCAGGCAGACGCCGCCGGGGCCGGCGCCCACCCCGATCCGGACCGGGGTGCCGGCCGGGGTGTGCTTGACCGCGTTGCCGACCAGGTTGGTGACCACCTGCCGCAGCCGCGCCTCGTCGCCGAGGACGGGCGCCGCGCCGGGCGCGCCGGTGCCGGCCGGGCCGGTGAGCGCGACCGGGCGGCTCGGGTCGAGGGCGGTGAGGTCGTGCAGCGCGTCGGCGGCGAGGGTGCGCAGGTCCATCGGGGCGAGGTCGAGCGGGCGCTCCTCGTCCAGCCGGGCGAGCACCAGCAGGTCCTCGACCAGGGCGCCCATCCGGTCGGCCTCGCTCTCGATCCGGGTCATGGTCCGCTTGACGTCGGCCTCGGTGGGCAGCGCGCCCATCCGGTACAGCTCGGCGAAGCCGCGGATGCCGGCCAGCGGGGTGCGCAGCTCGTGCGAGGCGTCCGCGACGAAGCGCCGCATCCGGGCCTCGGACTCGGCGCGGGCCGCGAAGGCCGCCTCGATCTGGGTGAGCATCCCGTTGAGCGCGATCGACAGCCGGCCGACCTCGGTGCCCGGGGAGAGCTCCGGCATCCGGTGCGACAGCTCGCCGGCCGCGATCCGCTCGGCGCCCGCCTCGATCCGGCGCAGCGGCCGCAGCCCGGCCCGCACCGCGAAGAAGCCGAGCGCGGCGATCAGTACCAGTACGCCGCCGCCGATGGCCAGGAAGGAGGTGCTCAGCCTGCCGATGGTGGCGTCGATGTCCTCGCGGGAGACCGCCACCATGACGTAGGTCGGGGTGACCGCCGGCGAGGCGTACGCGCTGGGGTTGGCGGCCTGCCCGCGGGGGGCCTGGAGCGGCAGCACCAGCACCCGCCAGCTGTGCCGGCCGCGCTGGTCGGGCAGGTCGAAGGGGACGTCGGGGGCGGTCCGGGTCGGGTCCAGTCCGGCCAGCTGGGGCGCCGGGTCGCTGTCCGAGACGGGCTGGCGCATCAGCGCCTGGACCTTGCCGTCCGAGGAGAGGTACTGCACCAGGTACTGGCTGGGCAGGCTGACCCGCCGCCCGGCGACCAGGGGCTTCCCGGCGGCCGGCGCGACCACCTGGCTCGGGGGCTTGCGGGAGAGCGGCAGCCCGTACCGCTGGAGCTGTTCGTCCAGCTGCTCCACCAGCTGGGTCCGTACGGCGCCGAGCACGAAGGTGTCGCTGACCGCGAGCCCGGTGGCGACCAGCGCGAACACGAGCACCAGCAGCCGGGCGCGCAGCGACAGCCGGGAGGAGAAGCGGGCGGGCACGAGCGGGTCCGGTCAGCCCTGCGGGGGGCGGCGCAGGGCGTAGCCGATGCCGCGCACGGTGTGGATCAGCTTGGGGCCGTGCGCCGGGCCGGAGTCGAGCTTGCGGCGCAGGTAGGAGATGTACGACTCGACGATGGAGAGGTCCCCGCCGAAGTCGTAGGCCCAGACGTGGTCGAGGATCTGCGACTTGGAGACCACCCGGCCGACGTTGGCCATCAGGTAGTGCAGCAGCTTGAACTCGGTCGGGGAGAGCGAGACCGGGATGCCGCCCCGGGTGACCTCGTGGGCGACCGGGTCGAGGCTGAGGTCGGCGACGACCAGTCGGCCGTCCTCGGCGGGCCCGCCGGCCCGGCGCAGGATGGCGCGGATCCGGGCGATCAGCTCCTCCAGGCTGAAGGGCTTGGTGACGTAGTCGTCCGCCCCGGCGGCCAGGCCCTGGACCTTGTCGCCGACGCCGTCCTTGGCGGTGAGGAAGAGCACCGGCAGGTGGTCGGCGGGGTGCCCGTGGGCCGGCCCGGCTATCTGCCCGCGGCTGGTGCGCTCGCGCAGCTTCTCGACGACGGTGAAGCCGTCGAGGTCGGGGAGCATCACGTCGAGGACGACCAGGTCCGGGCGCTCGGCGGCGACCAGTTCGAGCGCCTCGGTGCCGGTGGCGGCGGAGGCGACGCGGAAGCCGGAGAAGCGCAGCGAGGCGGAGAGCAGCTCGCGGATGTTGGGCTCGTCGTCCACGACGAGCAGGAACGCCTCGCCCTGGCCGCCGGGCACCGTGGAACCGCCTGGTGTGGTGACAGTGCCTTGCACGGGGCTTTCGCCTCCCGGTCGGACGATGACGTTCAGCATGAGGCTAGCCCCCGGAGGCTATGCGGCATGGATGAATGTTGGATTAACACCTTATCGGTCGGTTTTTGGGCGATCGGCGCACAGGGGTGGGGTCGGTGGTGTGCGCACGGGCGTGGACACGACGGACGGGGCGCGCACGCTGCGTGACGCGCCCCCTCGGTGTGCCGGCTCCCCCTCCGAGCGGGTCGACGCGAGCCGACGGGTGGACACCGCCCGCCGGTCGGCCCGACCCCCGGTCGCGAGCGACCCCCCGGACGCGACCGGCCCCTCGGGACCGCGGAATCCGTTCGCTTTTCCTCCTGCTATGATTTACAGCGAGGCGTAGGCAGTGCTTTCGAGCAATTGCCCGGCCCGATCATTTCGGTGGTCATAGCGAGAGGGAAACGCCCGGCTCCATTCCGAACCCGGAAGCTAAGCCTTTCAGCGCCGATGGTACTGCAGGGGGGACCCTGTGGGAGAGTAGGACGCCGCCGAATTCTTCTTACGGCCCCTGCCGTGTTTCGAAAGAGACACGGCAGGGGCTTTTTGCGTTTCTCCGGCCGTTCCCCGGCCGTTCCCCGACCCCGGTACGCGCGCCGACCCGCCCGCAGCGGCGCGTCCGCCATCCGAGACGCCGAGTCCCGGAAGTGGTGCTTTGCGGGCATCTGAGAGGATGGCGGACATCGAAACAGACTTGCGTCTCGCTACCTGAGACTGCAATATCATGCTATGGACAACACTAGCGGCGTCGGCGTTCTCGACAAGGCCGCTCTGGTGCTCAGCGCACTGGAGTCGGGCCCCGCCACACTGGCGGGGCTGGTCGCCGCCACCGGTCTGGCGCGCCCCACCGCCCACAGACTCGCCGTCGCACTCGAACACCACCGCCTGGTCACCCGCGACATGCAGGGCCGCTTCATCCTCGGCCCCCGCCTGTCCGAACTCTCCGCCGCCGCCGGCGAGGACCGACTGCTCGCCACCGCGGGCCCCGTCCTCACCCACCTGCGCGACGTCACCGGGGAGAGCGCGCAGCTCTACCGCCGCCAGGGCGAGATGCGCATCTGCGTCGCCGCCGCCGAACGACTCTCCGGTCTGCGCGACACCGTCCCCGTCGGCAGCACCCTGCCGATGAAGGCCGGCTCCGCCGCCCAGGTCCTCCTCGCCTGGGAAGAGCCCGAGCGCCTCCACCGAGGCCTCCAGGGCGCCCGCTTCACCGCCACCGCGCTCAGCGGCGTCCGCCGCCGCGGCTGGGCCCAGTCCATCGGGGAGCGCGAGCCGGGCGTCGCGTCCGTCTCCGCCCCCGTCCGCGGGCCGTCCAACCGCGTGGTGGCCGCCGTCTCCGTCTCCGGCCCCATCGAGCGGCTCACCCGCCACCCGGGTCGCCTGCATGCCCAGGCCATCATCGAGGCCGCCAACCGGCTCACCGAGGCCCTCCGCCGCAGCTGACCGCCGGGCAGCGCGGTCGGAACGCACGAACGGAACGGGCCGCGCCCGAGGAAAGGATCTCCTCGGGCGCGGCCCGTTCCGTCGTCCGGTCCCCCGCCTACGGTTCGACGCCCTACGGTTCGAGGCGGTGCGGGCCCCGGAAGAGGAACGTCGCCTCGCGGATCGACGGCAGGCCGAGCGCCAGCATCAGCAGCCGGCCGAGCCCCAGACCGAGCCCGCCGTGCGGCGGGGTGCCGTAGCGGAAGCAGTCGAGGTACCCGGAGAGCGGGCCGGTGTCCATGCCCTTCTCCCGGGCCTGGGCGACGAGGCGGTCGTACCGGTGCTCGCGCTGGGCGCCGGTGGTGATCTCCACGCCCTTCCACAGCAGGTCGAAGGACTCGGTGACGGTCGGGTCGTCCTCCGGCCGCAGGTGGTAGAACGGCCGCACGGCGGCCGGGAAGCGGGTGACGAAGACGAACTCGTGCCCGGTCTCCTCGGCGATCAGGCCGCACAGCGCCCGCTCGCCCTCGGGGTCGAGGTCCTCCTTGACGCCCTCCGGGTCCCAGCCGGTGGCGCGGAGCCGGGCCAGCGCGTCGGCCATCGTGATCCGGGGGAACGGCAGTTCCGGGACGACGACCCGGGTGCCGAAGTGCTCGGCGATCGCCGCGCCGTGGCGCTCGGCCACCGCGGTCAGGACGCGGTGCAGCATCCGCTCCTCGAAGGCCATCACGTCCTCGACCCCGTCGACCCAGGCGATCTCGACGTCGACCCCGGTGAACTCGGTGGCGTGCCGGGAGGTGAAGGACGGCTCGGCGCGGAACACCGGCCCGATCTCGAAGACCCGGTCGATGCCGCCCGCGATGGCCATCTGCTTGTAGAACTGCGGGGACTGGGCGAGGTAGGCGGTCCGGCCGAAGTAGCCGACCTCGAACACCTCGGCGCCCGACTCGGAGGCCGTCCCCATGAGCTTCGGCGTGTGCAGCTCGGTGAAGCCCTCCTCGGCCGCCACCTCCCGCATCGCCCGCTCGACGGTCGTCTGGACGTCGAAGACCAGCTGCTGGGAGGGCCGCCGGATGTCGAGGAACCGCCAGTCCAGGCGCTGGTCGATCCCGGTCTTCTCGTCGATCGGCAGCTTCGGCTCGGCCGGGGAGACGACCTCCACGCGGGTCGGGACGATCTCCAGACCACCGAGCTTGACCTGCGGGTTGGCGACCACCCGGCCGGTGATCTTCACGGCGGACTCGACCGTCACGCCCTCGAAAGCGGCCTCGATGACGTCGTCCTCCCCACCCCGGAGGTGGGTGACCTGCACGAGACCGGTGTGGTCCCGGACCAGGACGAACTGGATGCGCCGCTGGAGTCGGAGCGTGTTCACCCACCCGTAGACGGTGACCGTCTCCTCCAGGTGCGCGGGCAGCTCGGCGACAAGGGTGCGCGTCATGACAGGGAACTCCCCGGGTTTGCGGGCGCGTTGGTCGCGCCACGTCGACGGGCGGTAAACGGCCGCCCTGGGCGCGTTCACCGTAGAGGATCAAGCCCGTGGGAGTCGCGGGGTTTTCCCTCGTGTCCGGGCGGACGGCGGACAGGGGTCGGCGGCCCCTGCGCGGTGCGAGGGGCCGCCGGAACGGTGCGGTCACCGTCGGCCGACCGCCTCGTACGGGGAGGAGGCGGTGGCCGTCGCGGTGGGGATCGTCAGTGCAGCTGCGACTGCCAGTCGGCGGGGACCCGGCCGGCCGGGCCCGGGGTGGGCTGGGTGACCGGGTGGGCGGTGGGCGGTGCCAGCGGCGGGCCCTCGTAGTACTCGCCGGTGTCCAGGTTCCAGAACCACTCCTCGCCGGGCTCGAAGCTGACCAGGAACGGGTGGCCGGCCTGGCGCGCGTGCTTCGTCGCGTGCTGGGCGGGGGAGGAGTCGCAGCAGCCGATGTGGCCGCAGGCCGCGCAGCGGCGCAGGTGGAACCACCATCCGCCGCCGGCCAGGCACTCCGCGCAGCCGTCGCCGCTGGGCACCGCGGCGGGGTCGATTCCCGGGATCGGCTCGCCGGTCATAGCTGCCTCCTCGGCTGGGCGGTCCGTCCCCACCAGCCTGGCCCGGCCGTGGCGGCGCTGCCAGTCCGGGGCACCTGACCGTCCGCGGCACTTGACCGTCCGGGGCACCTGACCGTCCGGGCGCCGCAACCTTTCGGCCCGCTCACGGCATCAACCTGGTAGGGGGCGGGCCACGGGAGGGGCGCCGCAGACGGGGCGGACCAGGGCGGCCGGGGGCGGGGCGGGGCGGACCGAGTCGGAGGCCGGCCGCCGAATTCCCCCGAATTCATTCGGTACGTATGCGATTCACCCCCCGGGAATCGACCCCGGAGCCTGTTGCAGAGCCGTGACAGCCGCAGGCGAAAAACCGTTCGACCGGAGACTTCCAAGGGTTAGCATTCCGGAATGGAATCGAACCTCCCCCCGATATGGAGTTCCTCCGAGAACGCGGACCTCCAGCCGTCCCGCAAGGCCCCGCTCCGGCTGGCCCGCCTCGGTGCGACCTTCCTGGGGGTGAGCGTCGTGTCCGGTGTGCTGCTGGCAGGCCTCGTCCTACCCGTCGCCGGCGGCATCGGGCTGACGGCCAAGAGCACGGCGGAGGGGTTCGAGGACGTCCCGTCCGACTTCAAGACCCCGCCGCTCACCCAGGCGACCCAGATCTTCGACGCCAAGGGCGGCCTGATCGCCAAGGTCTACGAGCGCGACCGCACCGTCATCACCGCCGAGCAGATGTCGCCGTTCATGCGCCAGGCCCAGGTCGACATCGAGGACGCCCGCTTCTACGAGCACGGCGCCGTCGACCTCAAGGGCGTCCTCCGCGCGATCAGCAAGAACGCCGAGAGCGGCACCGCCTCCCAGGGCGCCTCCACGCTGACCCAGCAGTACGTCAAGAACGTCAACGTCGAGCAGGCGGGCGACGACCGGGACGCCGTCCTGGAGGCCCAGCGCAAGACCCTGGGCCGCAAGATCCAGGAGCTCAAGGTCGCGATCAAGCTGGAGGAGGAGGTGCCGAAGGAGCAGATCCTCACCAACTACCTCAACATCACGTACTACGGGAACGGCGCCTACGGGGTGGAGGCCGCCTCCCAGCGCTACTTCAGCAAGAGCAACAAGGACCTCACCGTCGCCGAGGCGGCGACGCTCGCCGGGCTGGTGCAGAACCCGTCCCAGTACGACCCGAAGCTGCACCCGCAGGCCGCGCAGAACCGCCGCGACACCGTCATCGACAAGATGCTGGAGAACAAGCACATCACCGCCGAGCAGGCGAAGGAGGCGAAGGCCGCCCCGCTCGGCCTGAACTACAAGGCGCCGCAGAACGGCTGCATCACCGCCCAGGCCGGCATGGGCTTCTTCTGCGACTACGTGCGCCACGTGGTCAAGCAGGACCCGGCCTTCGGCCAGAGCTCCGACGAGCGCAAGAAGTTCTGGAACCAGGGCGGCCTGAACATCTACACCACGCTGGACCCGGAGAAGCAGGCCGCCGCCCAGAACGCGGTGAGCAGCAACGTCCGGGTCACGGACAGCGTCTCCGCCGCCGCCTCCATGGTCGAACCCGGCACCGGCAAGATCCTCGCCATGGCCCAGACCCGCCCGTACGGCCTGGACACCAACCAGAACCAGACCGTCGTCAACCTCAACGTCGACGCGGCGATGGGCGGCGGCAACGGCTTCCAGCCCGGCTCCACCTTCAAGCCGGTCGTCGCGGCCGCGGCCCTGGAGGCGGGCCTGCCGGCGACCCAGGAGTACTCGTCCCCGAACAAGCTCGAGTACCCGACGATGAAGACCTGCGAGGGCACCTGGAAGAACGAGGCCCGGCCCAGGACGGTGGTGCCCAACGAGTCCGCGAGTGAGAAGGGCCCGTACCAGCTGAAGATGGCGATGGCCCTCTCGGTCAACACCTACTTCATCCAGATGGAGCAGGAGATCGGCCTCTGCGCGGTCAAGCAGATGGCCAACAAGCTCGGCATCACCACCAAGGCCAGCGGCAAGCCCCTGGAGGAGGTCCCCGCGATGGCCCTGGGCGTCGAGGAGATGAGCCCGCTGACCATGGCCAACGTCTACGCGACCTTCGCCGCCCAGGGCACCCACTGCGCCCCGGTCGCCATCAACCGGATCACCACCGTGGAGGGCAAGGACGTCCCCGTCCCGTCCTCCCAGTGCGAGAAGGCGTTCTCCGACTCGACGGCACGGGCGCTGAACACCGTCCTGAACGGCGTCACCGAGAACAACGGCACCGGCGCGGCGCTCAGCCTGGACGACAACCGCCAGATCGCCGGCAAGACCGGCACCTCGGACCGCAAGCGGGCCGCCTGGTTCAACGGCTACACCCCGCAACTCGCCACCGCCGTCTGGATCGGCGGCCCCCAGGGCGGCGTCGAGATGCGCAACATCACCATCAACGGGAAGTACCGGGCCGAGGTGTTCGGCGCCGACGGCCCCGGCCCGATCTGGCGGGACGCCATGAACCAGGCCCTGCGCGGCACCCCCAAGCAGTCCCTGCCGATGGCCGACATCCCCGACCCGGCCCCCCGGACCGACCCGAACAAGACCCCGTCCGGCACCGGCACCGGCGCCCCCGGGGGCCAGGCGACCGCCCCGGCGGGCCCGGCGACCAACCCCGAGAACGACCAGCAGCCCTGACTCCGCGTTCCCCGCGCGTCGCCCCGCACGTCGCCCCGTCGAGCACCGGCTCGGCGGGGCGACGTCGTTCTCTCCCCCTATGCGGCGCCGGAAATTGAGCGGTGTGACCTTCTTGTCATGGCTATGGTGGCCCGATGGCATCGATCAAGCAGTTCCAGGTCACCTTCGACTGCGCGGAGCCCGAGCGCGTCGGCCGCTTCTGGTGCGAGGCCCTGGGGTACGTCCCGCCGTCCACGCCGGAGGGGTTCGACACCTGGGACGACTACCAGCGCTCGCTGCCGCCCGAGAAGCGGGGCTCGTGGTTCGCCGCCAGTGACCCCACCGGTGCGGGCCCGCGCATGTACTTCCAGCGCGTCCCCGAGGGCAAGGTCGTCAAGAACCGGGTGCACCTCGACGTACGGGCCGGCACCGGCCTGGTCGGCGCGGAGCGCGTCGCGGCCCTGGAGGCCGAGTGCGCCCGACTGGTCGCCCTCGGCGCGACCCGCGTCCAGCTGCTGGTCGCCGACGAGGAGAACGAGTCGTGCCTCTCGATGCAGGACGTCGAGGGCAACGAGTTCTGCCTCGACTGAGCACCGCCCGGATTCCACAACTCCCTTCGCAGGAAGTCGACATGGCCGACTCCTGTGCGCTTAGAGCGCCCAGCGGGTCACACCGCCGTCCGGTGCCGAGTAGCTCACGAACTGCCCCTCCGGCCCGGCCTCGACCGTGAACCACTCACGGCGGGGGCGGTTCTGGCCCAGCCAGCTCCGGTGGGCGGCTTCGACCGCTCGCCAGAGGTCGCGGGGGCCGCTGCGGGCGACGGTGCCGCCGTGCGCGTGGGCGGTCGAGCCGTCCGCGACGTCGCGAAGGACGTGACCGTCCCGGACGACGGTGGGACCGAGGTGGAGGTCGGCCCAGAACGCGAACCCCGGGTCGTCCAGGACGCGAGCGCCGATCTCCGTCGTCCGGCTGTCCGCCTGCGGCTCCGGCACCCCCGGGGCCGCGTCCCTCCCGCCGCGCAACGGCATGAAGGCCGCCGGACGATGCAGAAAACGCCCGACCGCGCGCCCGTCCGGCACCTTGGTGAGCCTGGCCACCGCACCGCCCAGCGGGGCGACGACGAGGCCACCCGGCGCGCACTGGTCGAGCCACGCCCGGGGCACGCGACGGACACCGCAGGTCGCGATGATCCGGTCGTACGGAGCCCCCGGCGGGTACCCGTCCGCTCCGTCCGCCTGGACCACGACGGGCGCGAAGCCAGCCTCGCCCAACCGGGCACGGGCGGTCGCCACCAGGTGCTCGGTGCGGTCGACGGTCGTGACGTGGGCCGCCCCCGCGAGGTGGCAGAGCAGAGCGGCGTTGTAGCCCGTCCCCGTCCCGACCTCCAACACCCGGTCCCCGGGGCGGACATCCAGCGCATCCAGCATGTCGGCCATCAGGCTCGGCAGCGTGGAGGAGGAGGTCGCCACCCCGCGGACGCCGTCCGGCCCGGCATCCTCCGCGTGCACGCCGCCCACCTCGGTGACCAGCACCCGGTCCGCGTACACCTCCCGCAGCCACCCCTCACCGGCCGGCCAGGGGCGGTGCACACCCCCTTCCTCCCGGTAGAACACCGGAACGAACGGGTGCCGCGGCACATTGAGGAACGCCTCGACCACCCGCGAGGACAGCACCACGCTCACCCGCTCGATCTCCGAGGCCAACGCGACCCGCGCCCGCAGGAGTTGGTCTTCGCTGTGGAGGACAGTCGTCATGTCTGACGGACCCCTTCCAAGTAGTCGCAGATGGCAGCGGTGATGGGCAGGCCGGTCGCCTGCTCGATGAACCCGTACTGCCCGTTGGGATTCACCTCAAGGAACGTCCAGTCACCCGAGGGCGACACGACGAAGTCGAAAGCGCCGTAGGGCAGTTCCAGCCTGTCCAGCATGCGACGGACAGCACTCGCCACCGCTGCGGGAGGGTCGCAGGCCTGGTAGGTCAGGCTGTCGTAGTCGCTTCGCCAATCAACCTCCGCAGCTGCCGAGTTCGCGTGGATCTCGGCGGCGAACAGCCGCCCGTCCACGGCGGTGAGCCGCACTTCGTGGGCCTTGGGCACCCATTCCTGGAACAGGTGCGCCGTGGTGCGGATCGACGGATCACCGGTGTCGGCCGTGCTCAGCACGCTCGCGTACACGGCGACCGACTGACCTCCGACCGTCCCGCGGATCGGCGTGAAGGGCTTGTAGACCACCGGAGCCCCGATGCCGTCCGCGAACTCCCGTGCGGCTTCCGGTCTGTTGGTGATCAACGTGCGCGGGACCCGAAGCCCCGACTCGGCCGCCACCCGGAGCTGGAACGGCTTGTACTCGGCATCGGCCGCGCGGCCCGGCGGCGGCAGCCACCGGCAGGGCAGCGCGGACAGCAGGCCGCCGAACCCTCGCCGCGCCTCGGCGGAGGCCACGCTGCGGGCCTCCGCCGACATCTCGGCGGGGAACTCCGGTGCGGTCGGGCGACGGTAGTAGACCGACCGCACGGCCGAGAGGTCGAGTGTCCGCCGTCCGGTCGCCAACGTCCCGGCCCAGCCGGACGCCCCGTCGAGGCCGGCCGCCAGGGCCAGCCTCGACGGGAACCACGCCGTGTCCGCCCGGAAGACGGGAGTTCCGCGCCGGTTCAGTTCCTCGATCACGAGGTCGGCGGTGGGATCGAAGGTCCCCGTCAGCACGAGGACGGCATCGGCGGTCGGCATCTCAGTCGTTGCTGCTTCCCGGGTCGTCCGGCGCGTCCATCTGCCCGGACGGCTGCGTCGGGCCGTAGGTCTTGGGCGGGGTGCTGGTCATGTAGACGCCGGGCGGGAGGCCCTCGTAGGTGCAGGTCTGCGTCTCGTCGTCGTAGCCGATGTCGGCGGGCAGGATCCCCCCGGCCCCGGTGACCGGGACGAGGAACCGGAAGGCGAACGGGCTCCCGGGCCCGCCCTCGCCGTCCAGCCCGGGCATCGGCGTCGCACCGGCGACGCCCATCGGCAGTCGGGACTCGGCGCGGTCGAAGACCGGCACGCCTCCCGGCCGGCTCAGAACGGTGGTGGACATGTGTGTACCTCCGCGTCGTCGCACTCATCGAGCAGTGGGCGCACGTCGGGTTCCCAAGCATTCTGGAATCCCTGCGGCTCCCATCATCGGACGAGCACAAATGTAGGGGCCAAACGCGGGTGGCCGGCAAGGATTTCCTGTTCGGTCAAAAATAGCCCGAACCACGAAACAGGCGATCCGTGTATGACTATTGACGATACCGATCTCCCCACTCGGCCAGCCGATCCCGGGCATCGCCGCCCCAGAGTGCACACCCTTCGAAGGATCGAAACTCCTTCAGATAATCCTCTACATCCTGCGACTCGCGGAACGCAAGCATTCCTGTCACAACTTCCACAGTGACCAGCGCCGAATCATAGATGGTGAACACGTTCAGCGGCCCCCGTGGCATGTGCCCTGCCATCGGGATGACACCGAGCCGAACATTCGGCAAGCGGGATACCGAAACCAGGTGGTCAAGTTGCATCGCCATGGCCCCTACCGGCAACAGCGGCCAGAGACAAGCCTGCTCGGTCAAGAGGAAGGTGAAGTGCTTGGTGGTGTCGTGAAGAACAGCCTGTCGCCCCAACTTCGCGGCAATGACCTTCGAATGGTCACCGGGAAGCGAAGCAAGACTGGCTTCGATGTACTCCGGCACCGCAAGCAGCCCAGTGACCATGGTCGGCAGGAAATACCGAAACTCGCTCGTGCCTCGCTCAAGTGCCGCCAACTCGTCTTGCTTCTCGTTCGCGCCTAGCTGGCGTTGACTTCTTGAACCCTGCCATTCCACGCTCACGATACACTCACCCCTGGCTTTTCCCCTCACTCAAATACTCGTCTCGAATGGTTTCGATCATCCGGCGCATCTCGTCACCGACCATGGCCGCAGCCGCGAATCCATCGAACTTGCGGACGTACAAATCGACATCCCGCGGATCGGTGACCGTCACCTCGGCGTGCACGGTCTCGACCGTCACCATGCGGTCGTCCCGGATGACGAAGGAGTGCGCCGGCACATCGGTCTGCGCTGCGGCCAGCGGAACGATCCGGACGTCGACATGGGAGAGTCGAGAAGCGGAGAGGATGCGGTCCAACTGCCCGGCCATCATCGCGGGCGGCACCAGACGCCAACGGAGGACCGGCTCGGTGATGACGAACCGCATGGTCTTCGTGGCGTCGTAGAGGGACTGTTGTCTGACAAGCCTCGCAGCGACCGCCCGCGCGAGCTGGTCCTCGCCGAGTTCCTTCCTCCCGAAGACCGCACGCACGTATTCCGGGGTCTGTAGGAGTCCGGGAACGAGAGAAGGCTGGAACACACGGAGAAGCCTCGTGGAGTCGTCCAGTGCCTTGATCTGCTCCTGCTTGCGGTGGTACCCGAGGCGCCGTACCAGACGCCAGGCGGTCGCCTCCGTGGCCTGTGCCCGCGCGGCAGCCATGTACTCGGACTTGACCTCGTCAGACACGCCTATGGCGGTGAGGATGCGGTCCACATCCACGACAGTGGGCGGCACCTTGCCGGTCTCGATCTTGCTCAGCTTGCTCGGAGACATGACGGCGCTGCGGGCCACGGCCTTGGCCTCCTTGCCGGAGGCCTGCCGCAGTTCCCGCAGCGCCGGTCCAAGCCGCGTTCTGTTCACCCGCTGTGCTCGGCCCACCATTCGGAGAACGGGACCGCTTGCGCCATCACGGTGTCCCGGTACACCTTGAACTCATCGACCCGGCCGCCTGTGCGGAAGTCGACACCGAGGTACTTGCCGTCGTCGTAGCTCATCGAGGCGGCAGTCTCGTCGTCGAAGAGCCAGAAATCCGGGGCTTCCGGGACGGGGTTCTGCCGGTCGGTGATGTCGAGGATGAAGAACTCCTCACCCACCGTCATGTTGCGGTGGTATCCCCACGCGAGTTCGAAGCGGAGGTAGTCCGTGAGCGGCCGCGAAAGGATGTGCACCCGGTACAGGCGCTTGCCTGCCTGGGTGGCCCGGGCCACTGTCTTGACCCACCCGGCGTTCTTGTAGTCGTCCGGCTGTTCCTCGCCGGCGAGGAAGGCCCGGTAGGCGTCGACTCCGCCGGACCGGCTGTAGTCGTCGAGCGTTTCGAGTCGGAACGCCTCGCGCTCGAACGCCGAGAACCAATCCCCGAGAGTCCTAGATGAGGTTGTCACGGACGGCCTTTCGAATGAGTTCGACGGGAACCTCGACCAGCATCTCGTGTGCCGGGATCTGGAGACCGTGTCCGGTCACGAGCTCGCCCTGGACGGCGAGGGTGCCCCGATCCGTCAGGTACAACGTCGGGCACTCGCCTTCGTCGCAGGAACCTACAAGCCGTGTCAGCTTCACCGTTGCCTCCTTGCTCGTCGGGTCTCCGAACGATGCTCTCGGGGTTTCGCCGGCCGGGGCAAGGCGCTTGTGTTGCCGGTACTGGAAACTGGACCGCTCTCGAACATGTGCCGCAAAGCATGGGCGAGTTGTCGGCCGGCGGCTCCTTGCGGGGAGCGAGGAGCCGCCGGGTAGGGCTACCGGCGCAGGAAGTCGGAACGGCCGACTTCCTGCGCCGAGTCGGGGTGGGGGTGGGGGTTCAGTCGGCGGTGGGGAAGGCGGCGCGCAGGGCGGGGGTGCGGGTGAGGATGGCGACGGCGAGGAGGGCGAGGGCGGAGAGGCCCTGGAGGACGGCGTACCAGGGCGGGCAGAGGCCGGGGATGAGGTCCACGGCGATGATGGCGATCGGCATCACGGTGGAGAGGGTGCGGACGCGGTCGAAGGCCTTGGCGGAACCGTCGGCGGCGCGGGTGGCCAGCCGGTGGAGGTACGGGGCGACGGCGAGGAAGATGACGCCGCGGATCCACATGAACGGGGTCGTCGGGTGGCCGATGGACGCCATCACGGCGACCGTGCCGAGGACGATGGCACCAGCTAGGCCGAAGAGCGTGATGCACTTCTTCACCGTGGTGAAGGTGGACTGGTGGGCCGTGGGCGCCATGGTTCTTTCCCCTCCGTGTCGTTGTGGGAACGACGCTACGGAGCGGACGCGCGGCCGAGTATGGGTCCAGCCCCACAAGGGGGTGGGCCCAGCCCCACTTATGAAGCGGGCAGTGGACCCGGGTTGGTGATGACGCCGGTCCAGCAGCCGTCTTGGTCGGCCTCCTGCCAGGTGACCCCGAGTGTGCGGTGGGTGAGCTCCTCGGCCTTCCGGTGCATGGCCGTCTGCGCGATCACGGGCTCGCAGGAGGGCGCGGGTTCGTCGAGTCCCCCGTCGGCGATGCCGCCCGGTCCGGTGAAGTAGACGGCGTACCGCCATCGGTCCGGGGTCCGGTACAGGACGAGCATCGCCGGAGTGCCAAGTCTTCGCCAGTACGGCTCCCGCTTTCCCATGCCGGAACCGTAGCGGCACCGGCAGGAGGGGCCGCCAGGGCGGAGGCGGTGCGCAGGAAGTCGGGCCGGCCGACTTCCTACGCAGGGTCTTATCGGGTTCTTGCCGGGAACCGGCAGGGGACCGGGCGGGATCTTGCGGGGTCCGGGCGGCGCGGGGCGGGGCTGATCTGAATAGTGTGATCGTCAGTGGACGTGAGCGAACGTCCGTGATGTGGGGGGTGGGGGCATGACTCCACTGGGCTTGAGCGTAGCCACCTGGTGGTGGATCGTCGCGCTGACGACGGTGCTGTTCTGGGCGATGGCGATACCGCCGCAGGTGACCCGGCAGTACCGGATCATGGTGGCCCTGGCGCCGCTGGTCGGAGCGCTCTTCCTGGTCGGGCGCTCCCACATGAACGGGACGACCTCGGCCGGCGCGCTGTCGATGTACGCGCTGGCGATGCTGTCGCTGACGCTGGGAACGGCCGGGCACCTCGGGAGGATGGCGCGCCTGCAACTGGCGGCCGACGAGGCGGGCGACAGGGACGAAGTGCCGCTCACCTGGGGCTTCATGGTGCAGTTCTTCCTGTGCGTGACCGCGGGCTTCGTGGTGTATTTCGTGATCCAGCCGTAGGCACGGAAGAGGGACGGACCGCACCCCGGCCTGGATCGGGGGTCATCCGGTCCGGGACGCCGAACTGGTCGACGGCGGAGTGGAGTTCGCGGTGGCAGGGTCGGGCCCCGACCACTTCTGAAGCACGCCGGCGGCCCCTTGCGGAGGAGCAAGGGGCCGCCGGACAGTTCGCTAGGCGGTGATGGTCACCAGGTGGTCGAACTCGCCCGCCTGAGTGCCCTGGAGGAACGCGGCGAAGTTGCGGGCGGTGGTGCGGACGATGACGTCGCCCTCGTCGGACTCCCGGAGTTCGATCACACCAGCATCGGCTCGCACCTCAACACAGTCTGCGTTCGAGCCCGAGAAACTGGACTTCTGCCAGGTGGAGTTACGCATATTTACTTTCCATGTCCTTCTTGATGGAGCGAATAAACTCTCGGGACTCCTCCCCCGAGAGAGCAGCCGAACCGATCCGGGCGAGCAGCGACCGAAACCTGGCCGTGTGAGCCGGGGCATCGAAGAGAAGGTTTCCGACACCCGAGTCCGACTGAACCGTGTCGAGTTCCTGAACCGGACCCTCGACGTACGTGAAGTTCTCGTTGGGCAGCGGGATCATGTCGACGTCGAACAGCACGACTCGGATGGAGATGTTGGGCCGCTCTGAGGCCTCGACAAGGGCGCCGAGTTGCTCGGCTTGGACCCTTGCCCCGCCGAACTGCATCCGCAGCGCCGCTTCATGGATGTATGCGGTGTACGGAGTCGCCTCGGAACGGATGATGTGCTGACGCCGCAGGCGGAAGGAGGCTCTCAGGTCGACCTCGTGCCCCGGCAGAGGCGGATAGGAGCGAGCGAAGACGGCTGAGGCATAGGTGTTGGTCTGAAGCAGCCCATGGATGAAGGCCATCGTGTAGACCGAGAGCGCCCGTGCGTGAGCCTCGATCTCAGCAACTTCGAGGAAGTCCTGCGAAAGGTTCCCCCGGTACTCCTCCCACCAGCCTCCCTTGTCGCGGTCCGTGATGATGTCCGCGAGCGCGTCGATCAGGGGCTCGTTGACGCACATGCACAACGCCGCGATCGTGCGCAGGCGTTCGACGCTGATGCCGGTCTTGCCGCTCTCCATCTGCGTCACGTGGGCGGGGTTGATGCCCAGTGCGCGGGCGAGCTGGCTGCCGCCGAGGCCGGCCTGTTCCCGCATCCTGCGAAGTTCGGCACCCAACCGCAACTGGCGAAGCGTCGGGTTCGATCGAAGGGCCATGGGTCCAGTCTGCCAGCCCCGTTCGGGGGAACTTCTCGTGGATCGCCACAAATCTGTGGCGCCTCACGCTATCGTCACCCTCAGAACGATCCGATGGATCGTCAGACACGCCTTGGTTCAGGGCAGTAGGCGCCTGCTGCCCTCCGGCCGAAGAGCGGCCACGCCCTGGTCCTGCTCGCGGCTCTCCCCCTCCACACCCATACCTCTCGGAGGTTCCCGTGTGCACCTTGAACACCCCCTCCCTCACCCTCACCCGGCAGGCCCTGCGGAGCGCCCTGACCCGCGCCTCCTGGGACACCGAGACCATCTTCAACGCCGAACTCGCCCTCGGCGAACTCATCGTCAACGCGTGGCGGCACGCCGGTACCGCCTCGCCCGTCGTCTACTTCTCCCTGGACGTCGACACCCTCCGGGTCTGCGTCGCGGACGAGAGCGCTCTGCTCCCCCAGGAGAAGCCCCTCTCCCTGCTCGCCGAGTCCGGTCGGGGCCTCCAGCTCGTCGCCGGGCTCACCCACCGCTGGGGCGTCGACCCCCAGGAGCGTGGCAAGACGGTCTGGTACGAGCTGGACTCCGCCGCGTGACCCGCGAACCGATCGCCCCCGACGACCCCCGGATGCGGAACTTCGCCGCCCCGCACATCACCGGCCTGCTCGGGGAGTTGCACCGTCGGGGCCTCCCGTACGGGCTGCTCTGGGGCTCGGCCTCGGCGGGCGAGACGATCCTCGACGGGCGTCTCCTCGTCGACTTCGGCAACGCGCCCGTGAGCACCCTCGTCAACCTCCTCCACCTGCTGCGGGACCTGGACCGGGAGGCGGCGTGGGAGCGGTGAGCCTCCTCGAACCGCGCTGAACACATGCGAAGGCCCTCGCCCACCGAAGGGGCGAGGGCCTCGCGGCGTCCGTCGGCTCCGGGTCAGCCGCCGGACGGGTTCCTGGGAGCGCCGCCACCGGCACCGCCGCCGAAGCCACCACCACCACCGAATCCGCCGGCGGCGCCTTCGACCAGCTGGCTGGCGGTGTAGCCACCGTTGGCGTCGGGGGTGCCGACGACCGTCACGCTCTGGCCGGGCTGCAGGTCCCCGACCTTGCCCTCCTTGTTGAGCTGGACCTTCGTCGCGTCGCCGGTGGTGACCTTGATGGTGTTGCCGTTGGTGTCGGTCAGGTAGACCGTGTTGCCGTCGACGGCCTTGACCGTGCCCCGGGCGAAGCCGGCCTGCCCGCCCTGCCCCTGCCCGCCCTGCCCAGCGCCCTGCCCGGTGCCCTGGCCCCCACGGCGGGAGCCGCCCTGCCCCTGCCCGTAGCCGCCTCCCTGAGCAGCCGCACCCGCAGCGGCGGCCGCCGGCCGGGCGGAGGACTTCCCGCCGCCCGTCGGCCCGTTGTTCTGCTGGTACCAGACCCCGCCCGCGAACGCCCCGGTGGCGATCACGCCGCCCGCCAGCACCAGGCTGAGCCAGGGCAGCTTCCGCCTCGGCGGCGCGGCCAGTTCGGCGCTCACGTCCCGCGCGTCCGGCGGGGTGGCGAGGAGGGCGACCTGCTCGGCGGGGGTTCCGGGCCCGACGGTGGCGATCTCTTTGCTCATGACAGTGGAGTCCTACTCGTGCCGGAGGGCGTCGATCGGCCGCAGCGAGGCGGCCCGGTTGGCGGGGTAGCTGCCGAAGAACAGCCCGATGGCGACGGCGATGGCGAAGGCGCCGAGCACCGATTCGGGGATCACCACGGGTTTGATGCCGACGATGCTGAAGTGCGAGCCGGCGATCCCGGCGGCCACGCCCAACCCCGCGCCGATCACCGAGAGCAGCGTCGACTCGGTGAGGAACTGCCCGAGGATCACCGCGCGCGGGGCACCGAGCGCCTTGCGGATGCCGATCTCCCTGGTCCGCTCGGTGACCGTCACCAGCATGATGTTGGTGATCCCGATCCCGCCGACCAGCAGCGAGATCGCGGCGACCGCGCCGAGCAGCACGGTGAAGGTCTTCGTCGTGCTCTCCCTCGCGGTGAGCAGGGAGGCCTGGCTGGTGATCCGGAAGTCCGCCTTGGCGGGGTCGGCGATCGCGTGCGTGCCGAGCAGGACGCGGGTGATCTCGGACTGGGCGGCCGTGGTGCTGTCCGCGTTCGCGGCCTGGACCAGGATCTGGTTGACGGAGCCGAAGCCGGTGAAGGCGTTCTGCACCGTCGGCAGCGGGGCGATGACGACGTCGTCCGGGTCGGTGAAGCCGCTGCCGCCCTTGGCCTGGAGCACGCCGACCACGGTGAACGGCGTGCCGCCGAGGACGACGGACTTGCCGACCGGGTTCTCGGTGTCGAACAGCTGCTTGGCCGTCGTCGCGCCGAGCACCGCGACCTTGCGCGAGTCGAGCACGTCGTCGTCGGTGAAGTACTCGCCGTGCGCGACCTTCTGGTTGGCGGTCTCGAAGTACGACGGGTAGGTGCCGACGATCGAGCCGGGGCTGTACGAGATGTTCCCGTACAGCGCGGTGCCGCTGGTGGTGACCACCGGGGCGACCGACCTGATCGCCCCCGCGTCGGTGTCGCTCGCCAGCGCCTTGGCGTCGGCGACCGTCAGCTTCTTCACCGAGGAGGTGGCCCGGGAGCCGCCGTTGGCCGAACCGGAGCTGACCGTCAGGGAGTTGGTGCCGAGCGAGGTGATCGAGTCCTTCACCGCCACCGACGAGCCATTGCCGACCGCCAGCAGCAGGATCACCGAGGCCACGCCGATCAGCACGCCGAGCATGGTGAGCGCCGAGCGCACCTTGTTGGCGGCCAGGCCGCCGACCGCGAAGCGGAGCGTCTGCCAGAGGATCACGCCGGCACCTCCGCGCCCGCCGGGCCCGCCGCGAGCTCCGCGTAGGCCGTGTCCAGGAAGGGCGGCGGCCCCTCCACGGGCGCCTGCCGCAGATCGCTCACGATCTGCCCGTCGACCAGTCGCAGCACCCGCTTGGCGTGCCGGGCGACCTCGTCCTCGTGGGTGATCAGCACGACCGTGCGGCCGGTGGCGTTGAGCCCGTCGATCAGGGCCAGCACCTCCTCCGTCGAGCGGCTGTCGAGGTTGCCGGTCGGCTCGTCGGCGAGCAGCATCGCGGGCGCCGTCACCAGGGCCCGCGCCACCGCGACGCGCTGCTGCTGGCCGCCGGAGAGCTCGTTGGGCTTGTGGCCGGCCCGCTCGGCGAGCCCGACGAGCGACAGCGCGGCCATCGCCCGGCGGCGCCGCTCGGCGGTCCGGACGCCCGCGTAGGCGAGCGGCAGCTCGACCTGGGCGAGGGCGGTGGTGCGGGGCACCAGGTTGAAGGACTGGAAGACGAAGCCGATCTTGCGGTTGCGCACCAGTGCGAGCTGCTGCTCGTCCAGGTGGCCGACGTCGGTGCCGTCGAGGAGGTAGCGGCCGGCGGTCGGGACGTCCAGGCAGCCGAGGATGTTCATCAGGGTGGACTTGCCGGAGCCGGAGCTGCCCATCACGGCGACGAAGTCGCCTTGTTCGATGTCCAGGCTGACGCCCCGCGGCGCACCGGTCTCCGGGTCGGAGGGGCCGCGCAGCGCGTGCACGGTGGCGTCGCCGTGCCCGTACGCCTTGGTGAGGCCGCGGATGCGGATCACCGGGACGGGGTGCGCGGGGACGCGCTTGTCGATGACGTGACGCATGCTCACGAGTCAGCCCTTGCCGCCGCGACCGGCCCCGGCACCGGCGCCGCCACCGCCACCGGAACCGCCCGGGAAGACCCCGCCGCCGGCCCCGCCCCGGTTGCCGCCGAGGCCCGGGAAGGAGGCGTTCGGGAAGCCGTTCCCGCCGCTGGTGGTGGGGAGTTCGACCTTGTCGCCCTCCTTCAGCCCGGAGACCACCTGCACCGTGCTGTCGCCCTCGACCCCGACCCCGACGGTGACCCGCTCGGAGGCGCCGTCCGGCTGCACCAGGGTCGCGGTGCGCGAGGTGCCGGTGCCGGACAGCGCGGAGGTGGGCAGCGAGAGCGCGTTGTCGGCCTCGCCGGTGATCACCTGGACGGTGGCGCTGAGGCCGGTGCGCAGCGTGCTGGTGTCGCCGGTGATCTGCAGCATGGCCGCGTACTGGACGGCGGCCGATCCGGCCGCGCCGCCGGAGCCGCTGCCGGTGGGCAGCGAACTGACCGACAGGACCGTCGCGTTGAGCTTGGTGTCGGACTGCGCGTTCAGGGTGACGGTGGCCGCCTCGCCCTTCTTCAGCTTGAGCGAGTCGAGCTCGGAGAAGTTCGCGGTGACCTGCATCCCGGTCGGGTTGGTGAGCACGATGAAGCCGCTCGGGGCGGCCGCCGAACCCGTGCCGGTCCCGGTGGACTTGCCGGAGGAGGACGAGGCGGAGGCGCCGGAGCCGGTGGCCCCGACGGTGTCGCCGACCTTGCCGGAGACCGAGGCGACCGTGCCGTCCACCGAGGCGGTCAGGGTGGTGCCGGCCAGCGCCGCCTGGGCGTTGGCCAGGTTGGTCTGCGCGGTGGCGACCTGCTGCTGGGCCTGGGCCACGGCCGCGTCGTCGACCTTGGTGGTGGTGACGGTGGTGGTCTGCGGGGCGGGCGTACTGCTCCCGCCCGCCCCGCGTCCACCGCTGCCGGCCCCGCCGCCGGGGGTGGCGGCGGAGGTGGCGCCCGGCAGCTGCTCGGTGGTCGTGGTGGTGACCCCGGCCTGGGCCTTGGTGAGGTTGGCCTGGGCCGTGGTGAGCGCGGCCTGGGCCGCGTCCACCTGCTGCTGGGCCGCCGTGGTGTCGACGGTGGCGAGCACCTGGCCCTTCTGCACGGCGTCCCCGACCGTGACCTTCACCGCGGTGAGCTTCCCGCCGGTGGTGAAGTCCTGGGCGGCGTCGGTCGGTGAGACCAGGGTGCCGGTTCCGGACACGGTGGCCAGGACGGTGCCCTTGGACACCGTGGCGGTACGGGCCGCGGGCTTCGCGGAAGCCGGGCCCGAGCTGCCGCTGACCGTGGCGTACACCAGGGCGGCGCCGCCCAGCAGGGCCACGCCGAGCGCGGAGTTGACGAGGACGGCGCCTCGCCGCCGTGGGAGCACCTTCATGGCGGACAGCTTCCCGGCGGGCTCTTGCGTCGTGCTGGGCGGCGGCTGGGAGAAGCCTGACCGGCCGGATCCGGGCATTGCGGACAGAACATCCGTCCCGTGCGGGCGCCTTGGCCGTCCCGTGGGCGGCCGTTGGGCGAACTCCCAGCGGGCTCCCAGCGATCTCCAGCCATCCGGGAGGGCGTTCTGAGGACGTTCTCACGGAGGCGCGAGGAGCTGCCGGGAGCTCCGGGGAGGCGCGCGGCGCCACGCGGCACCCGCGCGGAAACGCCGCAGGGGCGCGCCGGCGGACCGACGCGCCCCTGCGGGCCCCGAGGGAAGAGTCAGAGCGACTTGCGGAAGGCCTCCGCCACCGCCAGGAAGATCGAGTTGCCCTCGGCCTCGCCGATCGACACCCGCACGCCCTCCGGGAACGGCCGCACGATCACACCGGCCTCGGCGCACGCGGCGGCGAACTCCTGCGAGCGGTCGCCGAGCCAGAGCCAGACGAAGTTGGCCTGCGAGTCCGGGATCTCCCAGCCCTGGGCGCGCAGCCCGGCCACCACCCGGGTGCGCTCCTCGACCAGCGCCTCCACCCGCTCCAGCAGCGCCTCCTCGGCGCGCAGCGAGGCGACGGCCGCGTCCTGGGCGAGCCGGCTCACGCCGAACGGGGTGGCGACCTTGCGCAGCGCGGCCGCCACCGGCTCGTGCGCGATCGCGAAGCCGACCCGCAGGCCCGCCAGGCCGTACGCCTTGGAGAAGGTGCGCAGCACGCAGACGTTCGGGCGGTCCCGGTAGAGGTCGATGCCGTTGGGCACCTCGGGGTCGCGGATGAACTCGATGTAGGCCTCGTCGACCACGACCAGGACGTCGGCCGGGACGGCGTCCAGGAAGCGCTCCAGCTCGGCGCGGTGGATCACGTTGCCGGTGGGGTTGTTGGGGTTGCAGACGAAGACCAGCCGGGTGTTCGGGGTGATCGCGGCGAGCATCGCGTCCAGGTCGTGGTCGCCGTTCGCCTTGAGCGGCACCGGGACGGGGGTGGCCCCGGCGACGGTGGCGACGATCGGGTACGCCTCGAAGGAGCGCCAGGCGAAGATCACCTCGTCGCCCGGGCCGGCCGTGACGAGCACCAGCGACTGGGCGATGCCGACCGAGCCGGTGCCGGTGGCGATGTGCTCGGCGGGCACCCCGAAGCGCTCGGCCAGCACCGAGGTCAGCTCGGTGACGCCCATGTCGGGGTAGCGGTTGAACGAGCCGGCCGCCTTGACCGCCGTCTCCAGCACGCCGGGCAGCGGCTCGTAGGGGTTCTCGTTCGAGGACAGCTTGTAGGCGTCGGCGCCGGCCGGCTTGCCGGGCTTGTACGTGGGGATGCCGTCGAGGGTCGGCCGCAGCCGCGGGCCCTGCGCTGACGTACCACTGCTCACGGTCGTACTCCGTTTCCAGTTGCGGAACTCTCCGGTGCGCTCGCCCGCCACGGACGGGGTCGCCGCCGTGCCCGGGACCTCGTGACGCGTCCGGACCACCCCGGTCGGGTGCCTTGCACGATACCGACCGCCCTCACCCGTAGGAGTGAGATGCCCGGTCGGGTTACAGGCGCAGATCAGCCATTCTGCCCGGTTCCTTTGGCACATGTCAGAGGTAAGAGGCCTGGTTTCAGGCGGGTATCGAAGGGGCGCACCCCGGCTCACTCGTGGAGAAACGTATCTTTGCGGGCTCCCGATGCGCCGGTCACAGACCCTTGTCAGGAGCCATACGATCGGTCCGCCATGACAGCAGCAGCCAACCAGAGCGGTCGGCGTCCCACCACCTCACGGCGTCTGGAGCGGGCCGGCATCCGGGATGTGGCAGCAGCCGCCGGAGTGTCGATCACCACTGTCTCCGATGCGCTGAACGGGAAGGGCCGCCTGCCCGACGAGACCCGCAGCCGGGTGCGCGAGGTCGCCGAGCGCCTCGGCTACCGCCCTTCCGCGGCCGCCCGCACCCTGCGCACCGGACGGTCCGGCCTGATCGGCCTGACCGTCACGACCTACGGTGAAGAGCCGTTCACCTTCACCGAGTTCGCGTACTTCGCCGAGATGGCCCGGGCCGCCACCAGCGCCGCCCTCGGCCGCGGCTACGCGCTGGTGGTGCTGCCCGCCTCCTCCCGCCACGACGTCTGGGGCAACATCGCCCTCGACGGCACCGTGGTCATCGACCCGCCCGACCAGGACCCCCTGGTGAGCGAGCTGTACCGGTCCGGCGTCCCGGTGGTCAGCGACGGCAAGCCCGGCAACTGCCCGGTCACCGCCTGGGTCGACAACGACCACGAGGCCGCCGTGCTCGGCATCCTCGACCACCTCTCCGAGGCCGGCGCCCGCCGCATCGGCCTGCTCACCGGCACCAGCACCGACACCTACACCCGGCTCTCCACCGAGGCCTACCTCGGCTGGTGCGCCAAGGTCGGCCAGGAGCCGGTGTACGAGACCTACCCGGCGCACGACCCGGCCGCCGGCGCCGTCGCCGCCGACCGGCTGCTCGCCCGGCCCGACCGGCCGGACGCCGTCTACGGGCTGTTCGACCCCAACGGCACCGACCTGCTGGCCGCCGCCCGCCGGTACGGCCTGCGGGTGCCGGACGACCTGCTGCTGGTCTGCTGCAGCGAGAGCGACGTCTACGCCACCACCGAACCGCCGATCACCACGCTCTCGCTCAAGCCGCGCAAGATCGGCACCACCGTGGTCAACCTGCTCATCGACGCGATCGAGGGCGTGGACTCCGGGACGGGCGTCGACATCGCCCGGCTCTTCCCGCCCCGGTTCCGCACCGCCGGCACCGGGCCGCCGCCGGGCACCCTGATGCCGACCGAACTGATCGTCCGCGCGTCCTCCCAGCGCCGGAGTCCGCGCACCACCGTCAGCCCGCCCCGGTCGCCTGGCGAGGTTTAGACCACCGCGCCGCGGCGGCCCCGGGACCGGGCCGCCGCGCCCGGGCAGAGCTGACGAGACCGTACCGAGCCGGGACAAAACGGACCTTGTGGGGCCGCCCGGCTGACGCTCCGGAGGATTGGATACCCACCAGGTGACGACGCCGGGAGAGTGGTCTTCCTATGATGGGCGAATGACACCCGAGGACCGCTTCCCCGGGCCTGAGCACCCCCACTCAGGCCCCCGCCACCAGCCGGACCTCGACGTGCTGCCGTACGGCACCTATTACGAACCCGATCCCTCCACCGGCTACCCCGCGGCCCCGTACGACGGGGAGACCCACGACGGGGAGACCTACAGCGGCTACGGCGGAGCCCGCTACCTGGAGCAGCACTGGCCCGCCGACGGCCAGGGCCACACCGTGCACGCCCAGGGGATCGGCATGGACCACAGCCCGGCCTTCGCGCAGCAGGGACAGGGCGGCTACGAGAACGGACCGGGGTACGAGGGGGGCCAGGAGCAGGGCGGGTACGACGGTCAGGAGCAGAACGGGTACGAGGGCGGCCAGGAGCGGAGCGGGTACGAGGGCCAGGACCAGGGCGGCTACGAACCCACCCTGCCCGACCAGCCCTCCCCGGCGCTCCAGCTCGCCGGCCGCGACGACCCGCCGACCATCGAGCTCGGCCCGCCGCTGCCCGACCCCGCCGCGCCGACCTACCCGTACCCGGCCCCCGGCCCCGGCGAGCCCCCCGGCCCGGTCTACGTCGTCGGCGACGTCCACGGCTACCTGGAGGAGCTGCGCGCCGAGCTGCGCCACCAGGGCCTGATCGACGCCGACGGCCACTGGTCCGCCGGCCGCGCCCGGATCTGGTTCCTCGGCGACTTCACCGACCGCGGCCCCGACGGCATCGGCGTCATCGACCTGGTCATGCAGCTGGCCGCCGAGGCCGCCGCGGCCGGCGGCTACTGCCGCGCCCTGATGGGCAACCACGAACTGCTCTTCCTCGGCGCCGCCAAGTACGGCGACGAGCCCGTCCAGTCCACCGCCGGCACCGCCTCCTTCCTCGCCGCCTGGCGGCTCAACGGCGGCCAGCAGAACGACCTGGACCGCCTGGAGGCGCACCACATCAGCTGGCTCTCCCGGCTCCCCGCCATGGCGGTGGAGGACGGCCACCTGCTGCTGCACTCCGACACCACCGCGTACCTGGAGTACGGCGAGTCCATCCCCGACGTCAACGACGCGGTGCACAGCCTGCTCGCCGACGGCAGCGTGGACGAGTGGTGGGACTGCTTCCGCCGCTTCACCAAGCGGTTCGCCTTCCGCGGCGAAGCCGGGCCGCTGGCCGTCCACGAGCTGCTGGACACCTACGGCGGCAGCCGGATCGTGCACGGGCACAGCCCGATCCCGTACCTCACCGGCGCGGTGCACAACGACGACGGCCAGCCGCCGCACATCCCCGGGCCGTACGTGTACGCGGACGACCTCGCGGTGGCGATGGACGGCGGCGTCACCATGGAGGGGCGGCTGCTGGTCGCCCGGCTGCCCATCGGCTGACCGCCCGGCCGCCTGTCACCCGACCGCCCGGCCGTACGCCAACTGACGCCAGGCATAGAACAGTTGTTCCCGGCGCCCGAACCGTCGCACGCGCGCGTCCGGGGGCGCGAAATTCCGGAAACCGACTGTCAGCCCGGGCGTGCCCGCCCCTACCATGAGGCACACCACACCCGGCCGCCCGTCCGGCGGCCCGCCTCCGCGCCCGTTTCGGCGTCCTGAGGGCCGTGCGCCCCCGGGGCCGAGCGAACGGGGTCCGCACGAACGGGGTCCCCATGACCAACCCCCCGCCCCTGCTCGCCGAGGACCGCCCGGAGTACGAGCGCCTCCTCACGGAAGCCCTGCGCGACCGCACCGTCCTCACCGCCCTGCGCGCACCCGGCGCGCTCGCCACCGCCGAACTGCGCCTCCGCGCCCTGCGCGACGCCGACCGCGTCAACGCCGCGGCCGCCACCGAGTACGCCCACTACACCCGGCTGCGCGAGGCCCTGCACAGCACGCCCCCGCCACCGCCCGGCGGCGAACCCGCCAACCCCGGGCTGCTCACCCAGCTGCGCACCGGCGGCGGCGGAGGCGGACCGTTCCCCGTCCTCACCGTGCTCACCCCGATCCTGGCCTGGGCCGCCGCCCTGTTCCTGCTGCTGATCGGCTACCTGCTGCGCGCCGCCGAGCCGGGCCTCGCCCTCGCCGGCTCCCTGGTCACGGCCGGCTGGGTGGCGCTCGCCGCCGGGGTCGCCGCGATGGCCATCGGCATCATCGGGCTGCTGCTCACCGCCCTGCGCGACGGCGCCGCCGCCGCCCCGGCCGGCACCGACCCGGAGCTCGCCGCCGAACTCGGCGACGCCCACGGCGAATGGCGCACCGCGCTGCGCGAGCGCGGACTCCTCCCGTACCTGCTCGACGCGCTGCCGCCGGTGCCGGACCCGGCGACCCGACCCGGCGTCAGCCGCCCCGACGGCACCGGTCCCGACTTCAGCAGCCCGGACTTCACCGGACCCGGCTACAGCTCACCCTCGTTCACCAGCCCCGGCGCCGAAGGACTGACCGACCGCGAAGGCCGCGTCCCCCGCCCGGCCGGCTTCACCCCGCCCGACTTCACCGGCCCCGGGTACACCCCGCCCGACTTCACCGGACCCGACGCCGAAAAACTCACCGACCGCGAAGGCCGCGTCCCCCGCCCCGCCGGCTTCACCCCACCCGACTTCACCGGACCCGGGTACACCCCGCCCGACTTCACCGGACCCGACGAGGTCCGCTGAACCCTCCGCTCCCCGGCCGGCGCCCCCGGACCGGGGGACATCCCCACCCCCGCTCCCCGGCCGGCGCCCCTGGACCGGGGGACATCCCCACCCCCGGTCCGGGGGCGGCCACCATCGTCCCGGGCCCCGCTGCCCGCCAGGCTGGAACCCACGAGTGGAGCACGACCCGGGGGAGACCAGCGATGCGCACCGGACCCGTCCGACCGGCCCGAACCGGACCGGCCCTGCTGCTGGTCACCGCCCTGCTGGCGGCCCTGCTGGGACTGCTCCCCGGCGTCGGAGCCGAAGCAGCCGCAGCCGAGGCGGCGGGCGATCCGGTCCCCAGCCCGGTCGACTTCACCGGCGCCGGCGGCACCGTCCTGCACGGCCTGGTGCTGGCCGCGCCCGGCGCGAAGGCCGGCACCCCCGGCCCGGGACTGGTCATGCTCCCCGGGGCCGGCCCGGGCCCGATCGCCGAGCTGCGGGCCGCCGCCGAGTCGTACGCGCGGCACGGCGTCACCGTCCTCGTCTTCGACAAGCGCACCGACGGCTACTCGACGACCCACCGGGACTACGGGCAGCTGGCCGACGACGCCCTGGCCGCCGTCCGGCTGCTGCGCGCCCGGCCGGAGGTCACCCCGGACCGGGTCGGCCTGTGGGGCCTGTCCGAGGGCGCCTGGGTGGCCTCGCTCGCCGCCACCCGCACCACCGAGGCGGCGTACCTGGTCACCGTCGGGGCCGTCGGCCTCACCCCGGCCCGCCAGCAGGCCTGGGCGTACCAGGGCTACCTGCGCCACGCCGGCGTCTCCGGCTCGCTGGTCACCGCGCTCTCGGACACCTCCGTCCGCCTGCTCTCGGCGGCCGGGCTCTTCCCGGAGGCCGACTACGACCCGGTGCCGGTGTGGGAGCGGGTCCGGCAGCCCGTCCTGGCCGAGTGGGGCACGCTCGACCGCGAGGCCGCCCCCGAGGAGAGCGCGACGATCATCCGCCGGGCCCTCGACCGCGGCGGCAACACCCACTACACGCTGCGGACCGTCCCCGACGTCCGGCACAACCTGCACCTGACCCGGGACGACGGCTACGACCGGCCCGACCTGCTCCCCGCCGACTACGCCGGGACCGAGTCCGCCTGGATCCAGCGGCTCGCCACCGGCCTCCCCGCCGCCTCCGCCGACCCGGCCCCGCACCAGGACACCCGCAGCCTCGCGCTCGACCCGCTCCCCTGGTACGAGTCCACCTGGTTCGAGGTCGTCGCCACCCTGCTCTGCCTGACCGGCTTCGCGGGCTACGCGCTGAGCGGCGCCGTCCGCCTCCTGCGCCGCCGGCCGCGCCCGGCCGCCCTGCCCCGGGCCGCCCGCTGGGCCGCCCTCGCCGGAACGGCCGCCCTCCTGGGCGCCCTCGGCTACCTGCTCTTCCTGATGCTCACCGCCGCGATGTTCCCCGGCCCGGTCCTGTTCGGCCGCCCGGTGGTCTGGCTGGCCGTCCAGCTGCTCGCGCTGTTCGCCCTCGGGGCGGCCGCCGTCGCCGCGGCCGGCGCCCGGCGGGAGCGGGCCGCCCTGGCCGCCGCCTCCATGGCCGACCGGGCGCGGCTGGGCGCCCTGCTGCTGGCCGGGCTGGTGTTCCTGCCCTGGGCCCTGTCCTGGGGACTGCTGCTGCCCTGACCCCCCGCCATCGGGGCAACGGCCCGCTCCCTCGCCCGGGGGAGCGGGTTCGGCCCGGATGAGGACGCCCCGGCCGGCCCGCTCCGGGAGGGTCGGAGCCGGTGGCGGACGGACCGCGTCCGCCCGGATCGGGAGGCGGAACCATGGGCGCACGGACGATCGCGGCACGACTGCACGGCACCTCCGCACCGGGCGTGCCCCGCTGGGCGGTCCGCACCGGGTACGCGATCACCCTGGCCGTCCTGCCCTCCTGCCTCTGGCGGATCGGCGGCTTCATCGTCGGCCTGCCGCTGCTCGACCACGGCCCGACACCAGCGGAGCGGGACCCCGCCCCGTTCGACGGAGGCTGGGCGTACATCCTCGCGCTCAGCGTGGTCAGCGAGGCGCTGGCCCTCCTCTGCTTCGGCCTGGTCGCCCGCTGGGGCGAGGTGTGGCCGGGGTCGTCACCCACGGCTGGCAGACCGTCGTGTTCTGGATCGGCTACCTGCCGCTGGCCGCCTGGGGGCCGCTCCTCGCCGTGCTCACCGTGCACTACTACCGTCGGCGCAGGGCGAGTTGAACCGCTTCGGGGCGGGCGCGGTCAGTCCGTCGCCGGCGCGCGGAGCGGCGCGCCCCCGGGCCGCTCCGCGACGACGTCCGTCGCCGCCCGGACGAAGGCGCGGACCCGGGCGGTGGTGTTGCTCTCCAGCCAGACCGGGCCGCGCTCGATCGGGGGCGCGTCGTGGATCGGCACGTACGCGACGTCCGGGCGCGGGTAGTAGCGGCGGGAGTGCTCGCCGACCGGGAGGACGCCGCGGCCCATCGCGACCAGGCTGAGCAGCTCGGAGAAGGTGCCGCCGGACGGGCCCTTGGGCACCGGACGGCCGGACGGGGTGCGGTCGGGGGTGCGGTCGCGCTTGAAGCCCGCCGAGGTGACGGCCGGGTACTGCACCACCGGGTGGTCGGCGAGCACCTCGACCGACACCGACCGCTCCGCGGCCAACGGGTGCCCGGCCGCCACCGCGAGGACCCGCCGCTCGGTCAGCAGCACCGGGCCGCGGGCCATGCCGTCGAACGGGTAGGAGGCGATCAGGACGTCGACCGAGCCGTCCTCCAGGCTCGACCGGGAGTTGGAGAGCTGCACCTCGCGCACGTCCACCCGGCAGTCCGGGTACCGCTCGCCGAACAGCGCGGCCGCCTTGAGCAGCACGGGCGCCGTCCACTCCCCGAGGAACGCCACCCGGAGCTCCCCGGTGACGCCCCGGGCGGCGTCCTCCGCCCGGCGCAGCGCCGCCTCCGTCGCCGCCGCCACCGGCACCAGGTCATCGGCCAACTGCCGCCCCAGCGCGGTGAGTCGGACCGACCGGCTGGTGCGGTCGAACAGCTGCGCACCGATCCGGCGCTCCAGTTTCCGCACCACCTGGCTGACCCGCCCCGTGGTCAGGTGCAGCCGCTCGGCGGTCCGCCCGAAGTGCAGCTCCTCGGCGAGCGCGAGGACGACCTCGATCTCCAGCCGCTCCAGCATCCCGGTCCCGCCCGCCCCTCGATCGTTGAATGCGGCTCAACGATCGTACGACGATCACGCGTTGATCAGTCCTCCGGCCAGGAGGATCGTGGAACCCGTCCCCAGCAGTCGCACCCGAGCGGAGCCGATCACCCATGCGCGTCGTAGCCTTCGACCACCTGGTCCTCAACGTCGCCGACGTCGAGCGTTCGCTGGCCTTCTACTCCGGCCAGCTCGGCCTGGCCCCCGTCCGGGTCGACGAGTGGCGGGCCGGCCGGGCGCCGTTCCCGTCCGTCCGGGTCGGCGCCGAGACCATCATCGACCTGGTCCACCGCCCCCGGCACGAGTCCAACGTCGACCACTTCTGCCTCACCGTCGAGCCCCTCGACTGGCAGGAGGTCATCGACGCCGGCACCTTCACCGTCCTCGAAGGCCCCGTCCCCCGCTACGGCGCCCGCGGCACCGCGACCTCCGTCTACGTCCAGGACCCGGACGGCAACACCGTCGAACTCCGCTGGTACCCCCAGGACACCGACCGCTGAGCGGCGCCGACCGCCGAAGGGCGCCGCCCCCGGCCCGTGCACCGGGCCGGGACGGCACGCGGCCGGCCGCCGGGTCAGCTCCGGCCGGCGAGGTGCTCGACCAGCCGGTCGAAGCTGGAGTTCAGCCCCGCCTCGGCCTCCGGGCCGCGGTACATCTCCGGCACCCCGGTCTGGTGCAGCACCACCCGGGTGCGGCCCTCGTCGAGCCCGGTGAAGGTGAGGGTGGAGCGCATGCCCGAGCCCTCCTCCACCATCGCGAAGAACTCGCCCGCCCGGATCTCGGTGATCTCCGCCTTCAACGGGTACCGGTCGCCGGTCTCGTCGACCACCATGGTGCTGTCGTAGCGCCCGCCCTCCTTCGCCTCGATGGTCACGGTGTCCAGCGGCACGTGGGTGCCGACCGGACCCCAGAAGCGGACGAACTGCTCCGGCTCGAAGTACGCCTCGAACGCGGCGGCGGGGGTGCCCGGCAGCTCGCGGGTGATGGTCAGCTCGCCCAGGTTCTCGGTCATCTCGGGATCTCCTCCGTGGTCACGTCTGTCGCTTGCACAGGGGTAGACCGGGACCGCCCCGAGAACTCATCGCTCCCCGCGAAAGTTTTTCCGACGAGTTCTCCGGAGCTCTTCCGACGAGCTCTCCTGAGCCTGACCCGGAGCCGGTTCCCGCTGCCCGCTGCCCGCTGCCCGCGCAGCGCCGACGGCCGTCAGCCGAGCAGGAGTTCCGCCGCCGGGGTGTGGTTCCCGGTCGCGGAGGCGCCGGCCATCGCCGAGGCGGCCGTCGTCGGGTCGGTGCCGGGCGGCACCACCAGCAGCAGGAAGTGGTCCTGGAGGCCCCGGGTGACGCTGATCGTCGCGTCGCTGCCCGGGAACCAGTTGATCCTGATCATCAGGCCGTTCGCCATCACGGACCGGGGCACACCGTCCCACGCCGAGGTGTCGAGGCCGACCCGGAGGATGCGCCCGAAGTGGGCGCCGAGCGCGGTGATCAGGTCCGGCAGTTCGGTGCTGACCTGGTTCGAGCGGGGCCACCAGGCCCCGTCGAAGACACCCTCCCGCGACTGCGTCGGCTCCAGCTCCAGGCGCGGCAGCAGCGGCGCACCGGGCACCGTCCACGGCCCGGTGGGCGAAGGGTTGGGGAGGGGGATCGGCATCATCTGAGGCCGCCCGTCCGGTCCACGCGGGACCCGTCATGACCCAGGGCGACGTCGACGCTGATGCCGGTGTGCGGAATGTCCTCGGCTGCCTCCCACGCTACTCCGCCGCGACCTCCCCCGGGCCGCCCGTCACCCCGCTCTCCGCCCCGTCCCGCGCACCGCACTCCGCGCCGTCCGCCCGGGGAGTAGCCTCGGAGACATCCAGGGCAACCCGCATTCCGGTCCCGTTCCGGCTTCGTTCTGGGTGAAGGACAGCCCGGCAGGCCCCGCTCCGGCGGGCGGCCGGAGACGGGAAGCGGTGAACGCCGTGACCACTCACTCGCCCCAGCCCGCACGACCCTGCCACGGCCTCACGGTCGCCGACGCCATGGACCCCTGCGACTACCAGATAGCCGACGACAGCACCGTCGACCAGGCCGACGACGTCCTCCGCGGCGCCCACCTCGACTACCTGCTCGTCCGCGGCCACGACGGCCGCTGCGAGGGGCTGGTCACCCGCACCGGACTCCATCCGTTCCTCACCCGCTCCTGGTACGCCGAGCGGACCGCGATCAGCTCGACCACCCACCAGCGCGGCCCGTTCGCCTGGCCGACCATGGGCCTGGCCCTGGCCGCGATCGCCATGCGGATCAAGCACCTCGCGGTCTGGCCCGTCGTCGACGAGGACGGCTACATCCTCGGCGCGCTGACCGCGGACCGCGCCGCCGGCCTGCTCGCCCCCGACCTGGTCGTCACCGTGCCCGCGTGACCCCGCCCCGCCGGCTCATGACGGGCCCGGGCCCGGGGCGAGCAGCCGGCGCAGTGCCGTGGGTGTGTGTCCCACGTGCTCGCGGACGACGCGGGTCAGGTGCGCCTGGTCGGCGAAGCCGAGCTGGGCCGCCAGGGCGGCGAGGCCGGGTTCGCCCTCGACGATCCGGTCCATGGCCCGGGTGACGCGTACGCGGTTGCGGTAGCGGGTCAGCGAGACGCCCGTCTCCCTGGAGAACACCCGGCTCAGCCGGTAGGGCGACACCTCCAGCAGCGCGGCCAGCGCGCAGAGCCCACCGGCCTCCGGGGCCTCCTCGATGATCGCCTCGCGCGCCGCCGCGGCCAGCGCCCGGTCGGCCGGCCGGCCTGCCCGCCGGGCGCGGGCGGTCGGCTCACCGGCCGCGGCCGCGACGAGGCGGAGCAGTTCCTCCGCCAGCGCGTAGTCGATGTCGCCGGTGCCCGCGGCGGCGACCAGACGGCGGTGGGCGAGGTCGACGCGCGCGTCGACGTACACCGTCGTCGCGGCGGGCGGGCGCCCGAGGAGGGAGGGCTCGAACCTGACCGACGTGCAGACGTCGCCGCCGGCCGGGTGCGCGAAGCGCTCCTGCTCGCCGGGCGCGCCCAGGTAGGCCGTGGTCGCGTCCAGATCGGTGTCGGTGCCGTCGGCCGACCGCCGGAACCTGCCGCGTCGCACCAGCACCAGGCGGTGGTCGTCGCGGCTCTCCGGCTGCGACCACTGGGTGTGGTCGGAGCGGCACCCCACCACGGTCACGGTGAACTCCGGCCGGGCGGCGAGGGTCGATGCGGACAGCATGCCGCGGACGGTACCCGCCGGGTACGACAGGACGGCCCGCAAGGATCTTCAAGACCTCCGGTGCCGTCACCCCGGATGCTGGGGCCCACGTGACGACAGGAAGGGAGCCGTCCATGGCCGTCCACGCGGAGCTCACCGCGATCACCATCGACTGCGCCGACCCCCGGGCCCTCGCCGGGTTCTACCGCCAGGTCACCGGCTGGGACCTCGGGCAGGCCGACGACGACTTCGTCCAACTCGGCGCGGGGCCGGTCCGGTTGGCCTTCCAGCGGGTCGCCGGCTACCGGGGGCCCGGCTGGCCCGACGCCGCGAAGCACGCCCACCTCGACTTCGCGGTCGCCGATCCCGAGGCCGCGGTGCAGGAGCTGCTCGCGGCGGGGGCGACCAGGCCGGAGTTCCAGCCCGGCGAAGGCGATTGGACCGTTCTCGCCGACCCCGAGGGCCACCTGTTCTGCATCGCTTCGGCCTGACGAGGAGTCGACCACCCATGGCCTCGATCCACAAGGAACTCGTCATCGACGCCCGCCCCGAAGCGGTGTGGTCGGTGCTCAGCGACTACGGCGCGGTGCACGAGCGGCTGGCGCCCGGGTTCGTCACCGACACCGTGCTGAGCTCGGACACGCGCACCGTCACCTTCGCCGACGGCACGATCGTGCTCGAACGGCTCGTCGACCTCGACCACGAGGCGATGCGGGTCGCCTACACGGTCGTCGGCGGCAGCCTCCACCCGTCCCACCACCACGCGTCCATGCAGGCCCTTCCGGAGGCCGGCGGCCGGACGAGGTTCGTGTGGCACACCGACGTCCTGCCCGAGGCCCTGGCCGCACCGATCGCCGAGTCCGTCGAGCACGGTTCGGCGGTGATCCGCCGCACGCTGGAGGCCGCCGCACCGGTCGCCAGCCCCGACGCCGGGAGGTAGCGGAGGACCGCGAAAGCGCCGCCCCGAGCTGATCGGGGCGGCGCTCCGGCGTCCCGGGTCAGTCCACCAGCGGGAGGTAGACCTTGTTGCCCTGGGCCGCGAACTCGGCGGACTTCTCGGCCATGCCGGCCAGCGCCTCGGCGTCGAACTCACTGGAGACGGCGGTGGATCCGTCGCCGTGCTCGTCGCGGATCTTCTGGGAGATCTTCATCGAGCAGAACTTCGGGCCGCACATCGAGCAGAAGTGCGCGGTCTTGGCGGGCTCGGCGGGGAGGGTCTCGTCGTGGAAGTCGCGGGCGGTCTCCGGGTCGAGGGCCAGGTTGAACTGGTCCTCCCAGCGGAACTCGAAGCGGGCGTCGGAGAGGGCGTCGTCCCAGGCCTGGGCGCCGGGGTGGCCCTTGGCCAGGTCGGCGGCGTGGGCGGCGATCTTGTAGGTGATCACGCCGGTCTTGACGTCGTCCCGGTTGGGCAGGCCCAGGTGCTCCTTGGGGGTCACGTAGCAGAGCATCGCGGTGCCCCACCAGGCGATCATCGCGGCGCCGATGCCCGAGGTGATGTGGTCGTAGCCGGGGGCGACGTCCGTGGTCAGCGGGCCGAGGGTGTAGAACGGCGCCTCGTCGCAGATCTCCTTCTGGAGATCCATGTTCTCCCGGATCTTGTTCATCGGGACGTGGCCCGGGCCCTCGATCATCACCTGGACGTCCCGCTCGCGGGCGATCCGGCCGAGCTCGCCGAGGGTCTTCAGCTCGGCGAACTGCGCCTCGTCGTTGGCGTCCGCGATCGAGCCCGGACGCAGGCCGTCACCGAGCGAGAAGGTGACGTCGTAGGAGGCGAGGATGGAGCAGAGCTCCTCGAAGTTGGTGTAGAGGAAGTTCTCCTGGTGGTGGGCCAGGCACCAGGCCGCCATGATCGAGCCGCCGCGCGAGACGATGCCGGTCTTGCGGCGCGCGGTGAGCGGGACGTAGCGCAGCAGCACGCCGGCGTGGACGGTCATGTAGTCGACGCCCTGCTCGCACTGCTCGACGATGGTGTCCCGGTACACCTCCCAACTCAGCTCCTCGGCGCGGCCGTCCACCTTCTCCAGGGCCTGGTACAGCGGCACGGTGCCGATCGGCACGGGGGAGTTGCGCAGGATCCACTCGCGGGTGGTGTGGATGTTGCGGCCGGTGGAGAGGTCCATGACGGTGTCGGCGCCCCAGCGGGTGGCCCAGGTCATCTTCTCCACCTCCTCCTCGATCGAGGAGGTGACGGCCGAGTTGCCGATGTTGGCGTTGATCTTCACCAGGAAGTTGGTGCCGATGACGGCCGGCTCCACCTCGGGGTGGTTCACGTTGACCGGGATGACGGCCCGGCCGCGGGCCACCTCGGCCCGCACGAACTCGGGCGCCAGGCCCTCGCGCAGCGCCACGAACTCCATCTCCGGCGTCACCACGCCCCGCTTGGCGTAGGCGAGTTGGGTGACGGCGGCACCATCGCGGCCGCGCAGCGGACGGCGCGGGCGGCCGGGGAAGACGGCGTCCAGGTTGCGCAGGTTCCCGCCGCGCGGCGAGGTGTGCTTGATCCCGTCGTCCTCGGGGCGCGACTCGCGGCCGTCGTACTCCTCGACGTCGCCGCGCTGGCGGATCCAGGGGTCCCGCAGCGCGGGCAGGCCGCGCCGCACGTCGGGCTCGTACGACGGGTCGGTGTACGGGCCGGAGGTGTCGTACAGCGGGACGGTCCCGCCGTTGGTGAGCCGCACCTCGCGGTACGGGACGCGCAGGTCGGGGCGCGATCCCTCGCGGTAGGCCTTGTGCCAGGCCGGGGTCGGGTAGCCGGTGCGCTCGCTGCTGGGGGCGCTCCGGACAGACTGCGGCTGTGCTTCGAACGTGGTCATCTGACCTCTACTCCCTACGCCGGCATTACCCGGTCAGGTTCCTGCGGTCGACGCAGCCGTCGGTCCGTCCGTCGACGTCCCGGTCAGCGTCCTCTCAGCCCGGTGCTCCGAGCTCCCGCGTCGCAGGCGGTGTTGCCTGCACACGACGCCCAACACCGTAGCGAGCGGATCGCCGCAGGTCCAGAGCGCCTCACGGGCCGGCGGCGGGTCCTCGTCGACGGCACCCCGGTGGCCGAAAGTGTCCGAACGCACCCTCATAATGCTCACGAATGCTCCGCAGGCACTCCACCGGGTCGCGCACGGCCCCTCCGTGCGGGCGACCGGCCCGGGGTGTCGCGGCTCTGACGATTCTTGGGGGAAGTACTCCGTGCGCATCCGTCACGCGGCCGGCCTGAGCGCCGCCGTGGTCTCCGCCGTGGTGGGCCTGCCACTGCCCGCGGTGGCGGCCGAACCGGCCGCAGTCCTGTACGTCGAAGGCTCCAACTCCGCCTGCTCGAACAGCGGTCCGGGCACCCGGGCGGTTCCGTTCTGCACCGTCCAGGCCGCCGCCGACCAGGTGCTGCCGGGCCAGACCGTGGAGGTCGCGTCGGGCACCTACGCCGAGGACCTGACCGTCCGGCGCTCCGGCGAGCCCGGCAGGCCGATCACCTTCCGCGGCGCCGGCCGCCTCGCCCTGAAGAAGACCCTTCCGGTCATCGCCGGTCCGCAGAAGCAGGCGGTGAGGATTTCCGGCCAGCACGACGTCGTCTTCTCCGGCTTCGACGTGACCCACTTCGAACTCGACGGGGTCAGCCGGGTCGAGCTCTCCGGAAACTTGATCGAGCAGCCGAACGGCGACGTCCTCCGGCCGGCCGTCAACGTCACCGGCGCCAGCGACCACGTCCGGGTGGAGCGCTCGATCGTCAGTCTGGCCAGCGGCGGCGTGAAGGTCGGGCCGGGCATCTCCGGGACAGTGATCGCCGGCAACGACTTCAACTCCACGTTCGGGTCGGCCGTGTCGCTGACCGACGCGCCGAACACCGTCATCACCCACAACACGGTGCGGTTCCAGTGGTCGGTGTCGACCGCCTTCGACCTGGCCGGCGCGTCCCACCACGCGACGATCACGAACAACCTCGCCGACATGTCCGTCGTCCGGGTGTCGGCCGGCTCGACCGAGGGCACCGTCCTCGACTACAACACCATCCAGCCCCCCGGGCTCGGCCACATCCCCACCTACGAGTGGGGTGGCACCAAGTACCAGTGGGCCGAGAACCTGAAGGCCGCGACCGGCCAGGGCGGCCACGACCTCAACGTCAGCGTGCAGTTCGACCCCGACCTGTGGGGGTACTCGATGCCGGTGGCCGCCCTCGGCTGGCTGCCCAACGGCGTGATCGACTCCGCCGGCCCCGAGGTGCCCGGCGTCTCGGCCGTCGACCTGCTCGGCCACGGCGCGACGGACCACCCGGACGTCCCCAACACCGGCCCGAACGGCGGTTTCCGCGACCGCGGCGCGTACGAGGTCGTCGGCTCCTTCAAGACCGACCTCAAGGTGACCCCGGAGACCGGCTCCGACCCGCTGGCCGTCACGGTCGACGCCAACCCCGTCGTCCCGTCGCGGATCACCGACTACTCCTACGACTTCGGCGACGGCACCACCGCGTCGGGGCCGAACCGCCCCACCGTGCGTCACGTGTACGCCAAGCCCGGCGACTACCGGGTGCAGCTCACGACCACCGACGAGTTCGGCGCCAGCCGGACGGATGTGCAGTGGAGGAAGGTCGACTACACCCCGGCCGGCTACACCGCGATCGCGCCGACCCGCATCCTGGACTCCCGCCAGCCGGGCGGCCGCTACCCGCGGCTCGGCCCCGGCGAGACCATCGATCTGGACCTGCGCAACCGCGTCTCCGGCTCGGCCGGCACCCTGGTGCCCCCGGGCGCCACGGCCGTCGTGCTCAACCTGACCGCCACCGAGGGCACCGCCGACAGCCACCTGGACGTCTACCCGTCCGCCGCCGCCCGGCCGACCACCTCGAACGTGAACTTCGGCCCCGGCCAGGACGTCGCCAACCTGGTGACCGTGCCGATCGGCCCGGACGGCAGGGTGGTGGTGCGCAACAACGCGGGCTACGTGCACACCGTCGCCGACGTCCTCGGCTACTTCACGGCCGGCAGCCCCGACCGCTTCACCTCCGTCGCCCCGGCCCGGCTGCTCGACACCCGCTCCGACGCCACCCCGCTGACCGGAGGCACCCCCCGACGGCTCCAGGTGGCCGGCGCCGGCGGCGTCCCGGCGGGCGCCACCTCGGCGGTGCTCAACGTGACCGCCACCGAGTCCGCCTCGGCGGGCTTCGTCACCGTCTACCCCGGCGGAACCCAGCGCCCCGCGGCCGGCTCCAACCTCAACACCGCCCCGGGCCGGAACATCCCCAACCAGGTGGTGGTCCCGCTGGGCGCGGACGGCAGCGTCGAGCTCTTCACCAACGCCTCCAGTTCGCACCTCGTGGTCGACGTCTTCGGCTACTACGGCCCGGACGGCAAGGGCCTGTTCACCCCGGTCCCCCCGACCCGTCTGCTCGACTCGCGGGGCAACGTCACCTTCACCCCGTTCTCCACCCAGCAGGTCCGGGGCGTGCCCTCCGGCGCGACCGCCGCGGTGGTCAACCTGACGGCGACCGGCACCACCGGGGCCACCCACCTCACCGCGTGGGCGTCCGGGACGCCCCAGCCCGACACCAGCAACCTGAACGCCAGCCCGGGGCTGGACGTCTCCAACCACACCACCGTCCCGGTCGACGACGGAGGCCGGTTCGACATCGCCAACCACGCCGGCACCACCCAGGTCATCGCCGACCTCTTCGGCTACTACCGCAACCAGTAGCAGCACTCCGGACACCGGAGAACGCCAGAGGCCCGGCTCCCCGTCTCGCGGGGGGCCGGGCCTCAGGGCGGCGGTCGGGGCGGCCGGTCAGCTCTTGGCCGCCTTCTTCACCAGGACCACCACGGCGGCCGCGATACCGACCACCACCAGCAGCTTGATCACGATCGAGAGCAGTGCGCCGACGACGCCGAACACGAAGGCGACGATGTTCCAGGCCAGCACCAGGACCAGCACCGGGATGACGATGTTGCGCACCCAGGAGGGCAGCGACTTCCAGAGCTCAGCCATGTCGGTTCCTCTTCTCCCCTCGGGTCGGCCGCCGTCCGGTGCCGCATCCCGCTTGCTTTCGGTACTTCGATCGTACGGTGGCGCGAGTGCCGGAACGAGGCCCAACGGCCCGGAGAGAACCCCGAGATCCCCCCGATCCCGACCCCCCGGGTGACCCCCGAGAATTCCTCCGACGCGGCACAACCCCCGGCCTTCCGGAACGTCCTACCTAGTGCCGGGACCATGCCCTCCCGGCGCCGTCTACCAGGGGGGAACCCGACCCATGCGGGCCAGCACAGCCATGTCCACCGCCGCTCTCGCGGCGCTCAGCCTCACCGTCGCGGCCCTCGCCGCGGTGCCCGCGACCGCCGCCCCGGCCACCGCCCCGGCGGCCGCCACCGCTGCCGCCGGCACAGCCCCCGGCGCCACCGCACCGGCCGGATTCGTCGGGATGGCCCCGACCCGGATCCTGGACACCCGCGCGGGCAACCCGGCGACCCACAGCGTCTGGCCGGTCCAGGAGGGCGAGTACTACTCGACCCCGATCGCCACGGGCTGCCACAACCACCCCCCGCAGGAGTGCTACGGCGTCATCCCGGCCGATGCCACGGCCGTGGTGGTCAACGTGACCGTGACTGATCCGACCGCCGACAGCTTCGTGACGGTCAGCGGCACCCCCGGCACTCCGGGCACCAAGCCCGCCACCTCCAGCATCAACTTCAGGGCCGGCCAGACCATCTCCAACCTGGTCACGGTCGCGACCGGCCCGGTCAACCGCTTCGTCCCGTGGCTCACCCTGTACAACAACGCGGGCACCGCCCACGTGGTGCTCGACGTGGTCGGCTACTACAACCCCACGGCGACCGACAAGTACGGCCCGCTGACCCCCACCCGGATCGCCGACAGCCGCGACAACGGCACCGCCGGCCGGCTCCGCGGCGACGAGATGCGCTCGTACCTGGTCGCCAGCCCCGAGCTGGGGACCGCGGACGCCACCTCGGTGATCCTCAACGTCACCGCGACGGAGGGCACCTGGGACAGCTTCCTGACCGCGTACCCGACCGGGACGATCCGGCCCACCAACGGCTCGAACGTCAACTTCCCGGCGGGCACGACGGTTTCGAACCGCGTCGTGGTGCCGGTCGGGCCCGACGGGAGGATCAACCTCTACAACCACGCCGGCTGGGTGCACGTCATCGTCGACGTCGTCGGCTACTACGGACCGTCCGGAAAGGGCCTGTTCAGCGCGCTCAAGAACCCGGTGCGGGCCTTGGACACCCGGAACGGCTACTCGGTGGCCACCGGGTCGACCGTGCAGGTCCAGGCCGTCCCCACCGACGGCTCCGTGCCGAACGCCATGGGGGTCGAGACGAACGTGACGGCCACCAACGTCCTCGCGGACGGCCACCTCACCGTCTTCCCCGGGCCCGGCCAGGCGCCGAACACCTCCACCCTCAACGTGAGGGCGGCGCGGGACACCTCCAACTCGGCGACCACCGCGGTGACCCCCGAGGGCAGGTTCTCCGTCTTCAACCACGGGTTCGGACTGGACCTCATCGCCGACGTGAACGGCTACTACGTCACCGGCTGAGCCGGCCACGATCCCGCCCGGCCCGCCGGCCCCGGAGCACCCGGGTCGGCGGGCCGGGCGGGGCCCGGGACGAGCGGCGTCCGGGCACCCCGCCGGGAATTCCGCCGGAGGGGCACAACCCCGGGCGGCCCGATGCGTCCAACCAGTACTGGGAGCAAGCCCGTCCAGCACCGTCGACCCCCGGGGGGATCCGATCATGCGGGCCAGAACAGCCATGTCCCTCGCCGCCCTGGCGGCGCTCGTCCTCACCGCCCCGGCCCTCGCCGCCGTCCCGGCGACCGCCGCACCCGCCGCCTCGCCGGCCACGGCCGCGGCAGCCGGAACCACCACGCCGGCGGGCTTCGTCGGGATCGCCCCGACCCGGGTCCTGGACACCCGCGACTACAACCAGGTCCCGACGCACGACCACGGCAAACTCGGAGCGGGCGAGTACTACCGGACTCCGCTGGCGACGGTCTGCGGCCACCACCCGCCGTTCCCCTGCACCTCCCCCGTGCCGACGGAGAGCACGGCCGTGCTGGTCAACGTCACGGTGACCAACCCGACCGCCGACGGCTACGTGTCGCTCAGTTCCGCCGCGGGCGCGGCCGGCACCGCGCCCGCCACCTCCAGCATCAACTTCAGGGCGGGCCAGACCGTCTCGAACCTGGTCACGGTCGCCGTCGGCGACCTGTGGAGCTCCGGATACACCCGGACGGTCACCCTCTACAACAACGCGGGCACCACCGACGTGGTGCTCGACGTGGTCGGCTACTACACCCCCACCGCGACCGACAAGTACGGCCCGCTGGCCCCGACCCGGATCGCCGACAGCCGCAGCGACGGCACCGGCCGGCTCGGCGGCGACGCGGTGCGCACGTACCAGGTCGCCCGCCCCGAGCTGGGGACCGCGGACGCCACCTCGGTGATCCTCAACGTCACCGCGACCGACGGCTCCTGGGACAGCTTCCTGACCGCCTACCCGACCGGGACGGCCCGGCCCGTCAACGGCTCGAACGTCAACTTCCCGGTGGGGTCGACCGTCGCGAACCAGGTCGTGGTGCCGGTCGGGGCGGACGGGAAGATCGACCTCTACAACCGCGCCGGCTGGGTACACGTCATCGTCGATGTGGTCGGCTCCTACGGACCGTCCGGAAAGGGCCTGTTCAGCGCGCTCAAGACCCCGGTCCGGAACCTCGACACCCGGGACATCGGCGGCAGGCTCCAACGGGGAGCCACGGCGACCGTCCGGGCCGTACCGACGGACGGCTCCGTCCCGAACGTCCTGGGCGTCGAGGCCAACGTCACGATCACCGACGTCACCGAGGCCGGCCACCTCACGGTGTTCCCGGGCGGGGGCCAGCCGCCGAACACCTCCACCGTCAACGTCGAACCCGGGCAGACCATCGCCAACTCGGCGACCACCGGGGTCACCGGCGGGGGCACCTACTCGGTCTTCAACCACGGCGGCCCGGTGAGCGTCGTCGCCGACCTGACCGGCTACTTCGTCACCGGCTGACCCGCACCCGCCCGCGGTCCCGCACGTCGTCCGGACGCTCCGGACGACGTGCGGGCGCCGCCCGGACGGCTCAGACCGGCCAGCGCTCGCCGCGCCAGGCGGCGTCCCAGAACATCCACTCGTAGCGCGAGGTGGTCACGAAGTGCCCGACCACCTTCCGGCGTTCGGCCGCGGACAGCTCCTCGCCCAGCCGGTCGGTGAGCGCCAGCACCCGGCGGACCACCGACTGGAAGGCCTCGTCGCCGTAGGTGGAGATCCACTTGGCGTACAGCGGGTCGGGCGAGCCCTGGGCGAGCAGCGCCTCGCCGACCCGGGCGTAGATCCAGTAGCAGGGCAGCACCGCGCCGAGCGCCTCGGCGAAGGAGCCGCCGTAGACGGTGGCCAGCAGGTAGCTGGTGTAGGCCCGGGTGGTGGGCAGCACCGGCTCGGCGGCGGCCTCCTCGGCGCTGCCGCCGAAGGCGGTCAGGAACTCGGCGTGCATGCCCTGCTCGGCGGCCAGCGCGCCGACCGCGTCGTCGGCGAAGGCCCGGACGTCCTCCTCGCCGGGCGCCTTGGCGGCGCAGACGGCGAGCGCGCGGGCGTAGTCGCGCAGGTAGTGCGAGTCCTGGACGACGAAGTGGCGGAAGGCCTCGCGCGGCAGGGTGCCGTCGGTGAGCCCGGCCAGGAAGGGGTGGGCGAGGATCTCGGCGTACACCGGCTCGATGGCCGCCCAGAGTTCTTCGGTCAGCGTCTTGGTGCTCATGACGCGACCCTAACCGCAGGGGCGGCCGGTCCTCCGGCCAGTGTGCCGCCGTCCTCCCCCGTCCCCGGGCCCGTCCGTCCACCTCCCGGACCAGGCGCATTCAGCACGACCCCGCCGTGTGGTGGTTCCGCCGGGAGGGTGGTTCCTGTCAGGCTTGGGCGGCATGAAGGGTTTCCTCATCAAGACACTGATCAACGCGGCGGCCATCTGGGTCGCCGCCTGGATCGTCAGCGGCATCCAACTCGCCCAGGGCAAGGCCGACTGGCAGCACAAGGCGCTGACGGTGCTCGGCGTCGCCGTCGTGTTCGGCGTGGTGAACTGGCTGATCAAGCCGGTGGTCAAGCTGTTCTCGTTCCCGCTGTTCATCCTCACGCTGGGACTGATCACCTTCGTGATCAACGCCCTGATGCTCCTGCTCACCTCCTGGGCCTCCGGGAAGCTGAGCCTGGACTTCCACGTGACCAACTTCGGCTCGGCGCTGGTCGGTTCACTGATCATCAGCCTGGTCGCGTGGGGCCTGCACCTGGCCCTGGACGACGACTGACCGGTGCCGTGCGGACGGCCGAAAGGGGCCCGCACCCGGGTGTTGCCACCGGGTACGGGCCCCTTCGCCGTTCCTGTGCGACCGCGGCCGGGGCGATCACCCCGCGTTCTCACGCCCCTTGAGCAGGTCCGCGAGCTGGGCGTCGATGTCCCGCCCGGAGAACTCCTGCCCCATCGGCACCAGCCGGTCGGTCCGCGCCAGGAAGGCGATCAGCGGCGCGGACGAGGCGCACAGCAGGGCGTCCCCGTCGGGGGAGTGCAGCACGATGCGGACCTCCGAGAGCTCGTCGCCGACCGGGCGGATGTGCACGTCGCCCTCGCCCGCCGGTCCGCTGATCCCGTCGAGCAGCAGCTCCCGCGCGAAGTACCAGGTGACCGGGGCGTCGCCGGGCAGGTGGAAGGTGAGCCGGACGGCGTACGGGTCGTCGGCCTCGTACGCCAGGTCCACTGGGAGGCGGAAGGAGAGCTCGTGCGAGACCACGAGGTTCATCACCAGGTGACCCTGGACTGTGCTGTGCTGCATGGCGCCAGTACCTCTCGTTCTGCCCGCGCCGTCGGTTCGCTTGGTCCGATGGCGGCGGACATGTTTTCGACGGTTTTTGTGACGGTTTATGCAACCAATCCACGTTCGATCATCATCGTCCATGTTTGGGGATGTAGTGGACAAGGCGTGCTTTTTCAAATGGTGAACGAGCCGGAGCAGGTCCAGACCAAGTGGTGTCAGAAGATGAACGACGGACTCATCGCCCCGACCCCGCGCCGCAGTTGGCACGCGACGGAGACCAGCCGGTCGGCCCGCTCGACCGGGAGCGACAGGGCCATCGTGGCGACCACCGGGCCGATGGTGATCGGGACGGCCGCGCAGACCGTGCCGAGCGCGTACTCCTGACGCTCCAGCACCGGCATGGTCGGCCGCAGCGAGGCGAGTCGGCGCAGCACCGCGGTCTCGCCGGTGAGGGTCGACGGGGTGAGCCCGGCCGGCGGGTGGCGGGCGAGGTGGTCGCGGCGCTCCTCCTCGGGCAGCTGGCCGAGCAGGCACTGGCCGATGGCGTGCGCGTGGGCGGTGGCCCGGAAGTCCGCCCAGGGCTCGACGGCCGGGCGGTTCGGGTCCTCGGCCACGTCCACCACGTGGACCTCGCCGTCCCGGTACAGCGCGAAGTAGACCGCGGCGCCGAGCTCGTCCCGTAAGGACCGCATCCGCGTCCGCAGGTCGGGGTCGCCGCACCGGCCGCGGGAGCGGGCTATGCCGTCGAGCGCCTCCCCGTGGAAGAAGCGCCCCTCGGAGCGCCGCAGGTAGCCCTCGTGGGCCAGGGTCCGCAGCAGGTGGTAGGCCGTGCCGAGGGGCAGTTCGGCGGCCCGGGCCAGCTGCTTGGCGGTCGCGCCGCGCCGGAAGCCCCCGACGGCCTCCAGCAGCCGCAGCGCCCGCTGGACGGAGCCGATCAGGGTGGGCCCGCGGTCCGCCTCGGGCGGCCGCGGCGCGGCGGGCCCGGCCTCCCGCGCGGGCCCGAGCGGTCGTGCCGCCTCGAACGGTTGCTCTCCGAACGGGTGCTCCCCGAACGGTCGTGCTGTCTCGAACGGTTGCGTCTTCTCGAACGGCTGTGCGATCCGATCCATGACACCCAACCCCCAGCCCGAGTCCCTCGTACAGGTCCGTGCCCAGAACGGGCATGCGGAACGAAACCTCCGATTTGCCCGATAGCTGCTCATTGCAGCACAGCGGGACCCCGAACGGATGCACCCGACCGGGTCGGCGTTTCGACCCGTTCCCGGCGTGTTTCGACCCGTTCCCCGGGTTTCGTTCCTCCCCCGGCGCGGGAGACTTCCGCACAACGCGCCAGTCCCGGAGGTGGCCATGGGCCCCGAGAACCGCACCGCGCCACCGCGCCCGGTCGTGAAGCGCACCGCGCGGGCGATCCTGCTGGAGCTGGACCCGGACGATCCGTACGGCCCGGCCTCGATCGTGCTGATCCGGCGGGTCCGGCCGGACTCGCCGCACCCGTACTGGATCACGCCCGGCGGCGGGGTCGAGCGGGAGGACCGGACGGTGGTCGAGGCGCTGCACCGCGAGGTGGACGAGGAGCTCGGCGGCAAGGTCGTGGACGTGGTGCCCGCCTTCGTCGACACCATCAGCCACACCCACCATGACGACGGCACCCCGCTGCACCCGCACGGGGTCAAGGTGCAGCACTTCTTCGTCTGCCGGCTCGCCTCGATGGACCTCGACCGACGGCACGGGCCCGAGGTGACCGACCCCAACGGCGAGTACGAGGTGGTCCGGCTGCCGTTCACCCGCGAGGGCGTCACCTCGGTCAACGTGGTCCCGCCCCGGCTGCGGGCGTACCTGGCGGCCAACATCGAGGGCATCCGCGCGCTCCTCGCCCCCGACCTCGGGTGATCACACGGCGGCCGGGTCGCCGACCGGGTCGTGCCGGATCAGCTCGGCCGGGACCCCGGCCCGCAGCAGCACCCCGACGCCCCGGCGCACCATCGCCGGCGGCCCGCTGAGCACCGCCTCGCGACCGGTCCACGGGCCGAACCGGCCCACCGCATCGGGCAGTTCGCCGGTCAGCAGCCCGCCGGTCAGCAGCCCGCCGGTCAGCAGCCCGCCGCCCAGCAGTCCGCCGCCCAGCGGGCCCCCGGCGTGGCCGCCGCCGGAGAGCACCGGACGGACCGTCAACCAGGGGTGGCGAGCGGCCAGTTCGCGCAGCTCTTCCAGCGCGTACAGCTCCTCGGCCCGGCGGGCCCCGTAGAACACCTCGACCCGGCGGCCGGACGCACCGTGCTCGGCGGCCTCCTCGACCAGGGCGCGGACCGGCGCGATCCCGGTGCCGCCGCCGAGGCAGAGCAGGTCCCGGCCGGCCGCGTGGTCCACGGTCATCGCGCCGGCCGCCGGGCCGAGCCGCAGCACGTCCCCGGGCGCGGCCCGGTGGACCAGCGCGTTGCTCACCCAGCCCGCCTGGACGGCCTTGACGTGGAAGGTCAGCAGCCCGTCCGGGCGGGGCGCGCCGGCGAAGGAGTAGTGCCGCCAGACCCGCGGCCACCAGGGCGTCTCCAGCGCGGTGTACTGCCCGGCCCGGAACGGGTAGGCCTGGTCCGGCCGGACGGTGACCACCGCGACGTCCCGGGTCCGGCGCTCGTGCCGGACGATCTCGCCCTGCCACCAGGCCGGCGAGGTGCGGGCGTCCTCCTCGGCGGCCTCGATCATGGCCGAGGAGATCATCCGGTAGGCGCGGCGCCAGGCCGACTCGGCCTCGGCGTCCCAGCGGTCGCCCGCGTACCGGGCCAGCGTTCCCACCAGGCACTCCTCCACCACGGCGTAGTGCCCGGCCAGCGCCCCGTACCGGCGGTGGGACCGGCCTAGCCCGGCCAGCGTGGCGCGCAGGGCCGCCGGCCGGTCGAGCTCGCGGACCACGGCCAGCAGGGTGCGGAACAGCCGCTCGCGGTGGACGTCCATGGCGGCGGGGAAGGACGAGCGGAGCTCGGGGTGGCGCAGGAAGAGCAGCGCGAAGAAGTGCGCGGTGGCCCGGTCGGCGACCGGCTCGACGGCGGCGAGGCCGGCCCGGACCAGCCCGACCTCCCGGGCGGTGAGCGGCCACCGGGCGGTGGCCTGGTCCTGCCCGGCGGCGGGGAGCGCGGCGGCGGGCTGCCCGGCGGGGGTCCGTACGCCCCAGGCGTCGCTCCACCGGTCGCCCGGGCCGACCCGGTTGAGGCCGGGAGCGTCGGCGAACAGCGGGCGGAAGTCGGCGGCGGGGGCGGGAGCCGGGGCGTGGACGTGGACGTGGACGTGGGCCGGAGCCGGGACGAACGGCGGTTGCGGCGGCCGGACGGGCTCCAGCAGTGACACCGGCGGCAGCACCTCCGTCGGCGCCTCCGCCGCCACCAGCGGCGGCAGGTCCGGCGGGTCCACGGGCATCGGCGGGGCCACGGGCGCAGGCGGGTCCAGGCGCACCGGCGGGGCCAGGGGCACCGGCGGCCGGGCGACCGCCTCCCGCGACGGACCCCCGTCGGGCGCGGACTGCCGCAGGCCCGGGACGGACGAGACCCCCGCCGAGCCATGCCCGGTACGGACCAGGACTGTTCCGCGGGACTTCACCGCTACGTTTCGAGTACCCAAGAGAATCGTTTCGCCCTCCGGCCGGCCTGCGCCACCACCTGGCTTGTCGCTACTGGCGCCAAGGCAGCGTGGCACGGCCCGACCGACCGACCGACGAATCACGCGAAGCCCGGACATCCGGGCCCGGAACGCGCTACTCTCCCCGCCCCCGGTCGCCCCGGGTGTCCGTCCGCACACCCAGGGCAACCGGAGAGCCGGGCTCGACGGCGATCCTCAGAGCTGCCGCAGCAGCATCCCCGGCTGCTCCACACAGTCCGCGACGAACCGCAGGAAACCGCCCGCCGTCCCGCCGTCGCAGACCCGGTGGTCGAAGGTGAACGACAGCTGGGTCACCTCGCGGACCGCCAACTCCCCCTGGTGGACCCAGGGTTTGGCGACGATCCGACCGACCCCGAGCATCGCCGCCTCCGGGTGGTTGAGGATCGGGGTCGAGCCGTCCACGCCGAACACCCCGTAGTTGTTCAACGTGAAGGTGCCGCCCGTCAGTTCGGCCGGGGTGAGCGCGCCGCTGCGCGCCGCCTCGGTCAACCGGCCCAGCTCCTCGCCGAGTTGCCCGGTGCTGCGGTTCTGCGCGTCCCGCACCACCGGGACGACCAGTCCGCGCTCGCCCTGCGCGGCGAAGCCCAGGTGCACCGCCGAGTGCCGGACGATGCCCGAACCGTCCCCGGTGACCGAGGAGTTGAGCTCCGGGAAGCGCGCCAGGGCGACCGTGCAGATCCGCGCCAGCAGCGCCAGCACGCTCACCTTCGGCCCCGGCGTGGCGTTCAACTGCCGCCGCAGTGCCATGAGTTCGGTGGCGTCGGCGTCCACCCAGCAGGTCGCCGCCGGGATCTCCCGGTGGCTGCGGCTCAGCTTCTCGGCCACCGCCTTGCGCAGCCCGCGCAACGGGACCACGCCGTCCTGCCCGGCGGGCCCGGCGGGCGCCGGAGCGGCCACCTTGGCCGCGACCGCCCGTTCGACGTCCGCGCGCATGATCAGTCCGTCGGGCCCGCTCCCGGTGAGCGCGGCCAGGTCGACCCCCTGCTCCCGGGCCAGCCGCCGCACCAGCGGCGAGATCACCGGCACCACCGCCGGCCCGGCCGGGACGACCGGAGCCCGCACGGCCACGGCACCGGCGGCGACCACGGCCGAGGCCGAGGCCGGTGCCCCGACCCGGCGCCGCCGCCCGCCCCGGCCCGGCTCGGCGACCCCGAATCCGACCAACGGCCGCTCCACCTCGGCAGAGGCGGAGGCAGCGGCAGGCGCAGCGGCAGAGCCCGGCCCCGCCGCATCCTCCGGCCCGCTCCCCGCCGCCGGCGCCACCGCGACCGTCACCAGCGGCGCGCCCACGGCGATCTCCTCGCCCACGTCGCCGTACCGCGCGGTGACCACCCCGCCGTACGGGCAGGGCACCTCCACCACGGCCTTGGCGGTCTCCACCTCCACCACCGGCTGGTCGACCGCGATCACCTCGCCGACCTCGACCATCCAGCGCACCACCTCGGCCCCGGTGAGCCCCTCACCGAGATCGGGCAGCCGGAACTCCCGTACGACGGGCATCATCCTCGGTCCTCCCACTGCAGCCGGGCGACCGCGTCCAGGATCCGGTCCACCCCGGGCAGGTGGTGGTGCTCCAGCATCGGCGGCGGGTACGGGACGTCGAAGCCGGTGACCCGCAGCACGGGCGCGGCCAAGTGGTGGAAGCAGCGCTCGGTGACCCGGGCGGCGATCTCCGCGCCGGTGCCGCCGAAGCCGCTCGCCTCGTGCACCACCACGGCCCGGCCGAGCGAGCGCACCACCCGGCAGACCGTCTCGTCGTCGAACGGCACCAGGGTGCGCAGGTCCAGCACCGCGAGGTCCCGGCCCTCGGCCTGCGCCGCCTCCGCCGCCGCCAGGCAGACCGGCAGCGAGGGGCCGTAGGTGATCAGCACGGCGGAGGTGCCGGTGCGTCGCAGCACCGCCCGGCCGATCGGCTCGACGGGCGCGTCCGGGTCGAACTCGGCCTTGCCCCAGTAGAGCCGCTTGGGCTCCAGGAACACCACCGGGTCGTCGGAGGCGATCGAGGCGCGCAGCAGCCCGTACGCGTCGGCCACCGTCCCCGGGGTGACCACGTGCAGGCCGGGCGTGCTGGTGTAGTAGGCCTCGGAGGCGTCGCTGTGGTGCTCGACGCCGCCGATGCCCCCGCCGTACGGGATGCGGACGGTGATCGGCAGCGGGAGCCGGCCCGCCGTGCGGTTGCGCATCTTGGCGACGTGCGAGAACAGCTGCTCCAGCGCCGGGTAGGCGAAGGCGTCGAACTGCATCTCGACGACCGGACGCAGCCCGTACATCGCCATGCCGATCGCGGTGCCGAGGATGCCGGCCTCGGCCAGCGGGGTGTCCAGGCAGCGCTCCGGTCCGAACTCGGCGGTGAGCCCGTCGGTGATCCGGAAGACCCCGCCGAGCGCGCCGACGTCCTCGCCGAGCACGTGCACCGCCGGGTCCTCGCGCATGGCGTCCCGCAGCGCGGAGTTGAGCGCCTGCGCCATCGAGGCGGTACGGACATCAGAGGGGCGCCGCGCAGAGGCTCCGCCAAGGGTGGGGGTGGGCGACGGGTGGGCCGTGCTCATCGGTCCGCCACCTCCGCCTCGGCGGCCAGCTCGGCGGCCAACTGGGCGGCCTGCTCGCGCAGTTGCGGGGTCGGCTCGGCGTAGACGTGGGCGAACAGCGACATCGGGTCCAGCTCCGGGTCGGTGTGGAACTCCGCCCGCATCCGGGCCGCCAGCGCCTCCGCCTCGTCGGCCGCCTCCCGCACCAGGCGGTCGTCCAGCACGCCGAGTCCGCGCAGCGCCCGCTCCATCAGCAGGATCGGGTCGTGCTCGCGCCAGGCGGCCACCTCGGGCTCGGTGCGGTAGCGGGTGGCGTCGTCGGCGTTGGTGTGGGCGTCGATCCGGTAGGTCAGCGCCTCGACCAGGGTCGGGCCGCCGCCGGCCCGGGCCCGCTCCACCGCCTCGGTCAGCACCGAGTGCACGGCGGGCGCGTCGTTGCCGTCCACCAGCCGGCCCGGCATCCCGTAGCCGACGGCCTTGTGGGCCAGGCTCGGCGCGGCGGACTGGGCGCTGAGCGGCACGGAGATCGCGTAGCCGTTGTTCTGCACCAGGAAGACCACCGGGGCGTCCAGCACGGCCGCGAAGTTCAGCGCCTCGTGGAAGTCGCCCTCGCTGGTGCCGCCGTCGCCGAGCATCGCCAGCGCGACCACCGGCTCGCCGCGCAGCCGGGCGGCGTGCGCCAGCCCGACGGCGTGCGGGGCCTGGGTGGCGAGCGGGGTGCAGAGCGGGGCGGTGCGGCTGGCCCGCGGGTCGTAGCCGGTGTGGGCGCTGCCGCGCAGCAGGGTCAGCGCCTCCAGCGGGTCGACGCCCCGGGAGACCACGGCGAGGGTGTCGCGGTAGCTGGGGAAGAGCCAGTCGTGCTCGCCGAGCACCAGCGCGGCGGCGACCTGGCAGGCCTCCTGGCCGGTGGACGCCGGGTAGACGGCGAGCCGGCCCTGCTTGGTCAGGGTGGTGGCCTGCTGGTTGTACCGGCGACCGACGACCAGGCGGCGGTACAGCTCGCGCAGCAGGGCGGGGTCGTACTTCTCCAGCGCGGGGGTGCCGATCGCCCGGACGGGGGAGGGGTCCGGGAGGAGGGGTGCCGGATCGGTGCGCGGGGCGGTGGCCCCGGGCAGCCAACCGGGTACACCCGCGTGGTGTCTGTGGTCGAGAACGGTCATCTCGGGGCACCTCCAGGGGTTGCGGGGGCTCCCTACCGATTGTTCGGTCGTCTGTTCATCTTGACCAGAAGCGTGACAAGGTGGTGGACATTCGGCCTGTACGGCGGTCGACTGGTGGCAGTGCGTCCAATCGGTGGGGGTGGGGGGTCATGTCGGCTGAACAGATGTCCAGACTCGACCGGGTCGACCGGTCGATCCTGCGGCTGCTGCAGCAGGACGGTCGCGCCTCCATCCGCTCGGTGGCCGAGCGGGTGCACGTGTCCCGGGCCAACGCGTACGCCCGGATCTCCAGGATGGTCGAGGACGGCATCATCCGCGGCTTCACCGCCAGGGTGGACCACGAACGGGCCGGTCAGGCCGCGTCGGCGTACGTCACCCTGAAAATCGTCCAGAACTCCTGGCGGACGGTGCGCGAGCAGCTGCTGGAGCTGCCCGGGGTGGCACACATCGCGCTGGTCGGCGGGGACTTCGACGTCCTGCTGCTGGTGCACACCGCCGACAACAAGGCCCTGCGGGAGCTGGTGCTGGGCAGCATCCAGTCCATCCCGCAGGTGCTCGGCACCCGCACCATGCTGGTCTTCGAGGAGACCGACCAGGTGCCGCCGCTCTGAGGAGGGCTCCGCCTCGAGGGCGGGGCCCGGGCCCGGGGGAAGGACCGGTCAGCGCGCCCGCAGCCCGTCGAAGGCCAGGTGGACCACCGCGTCCGCGACCCCGTCGGCGGCCTTGAGCCCCGGCCGGTACCACTCCACGATCGAGTTGATCATCCCGAACAGCAGCCGGGTGGCCAGCCGCGGCTCCACGTCCGCGCGCAGCGCGCCGTCCGCGACCGCCGCCCGCAGCAGCTCGGCGACCTGGTGGTCGAAGTCCCGCCGGCGCTCCAGCGCCCACTGCTCGGTGGCCGTGTTGCCGCGCACCCGCAGCAGCAGCGTCACGTACGGCAGCTCGTCCAGCAGCACCTCGGCGGTGCGGCGCACCACGTGCTCCAGCCGCTCCACCGCCGGGCCCGCGACCGCCTCGGGCTCGGCCAGGATCGCGAACAGCCCGTCCAGCGCCCGGCCGACCGCCAGCCGCAGCAGCTCCTCCTTGCCGCGCACGTGGTGGTAGATGGAGGACTTGGAGATCCCGGCCGCCCGGGACAGGTCCTCCATCGAGGTGCCGTCGTAGCCGCGCTCGTTGAACACGTCGACGGTCACCGCGAGCAGTGACTCCACGGTGTAGGCGGTGCGCGTGGTGTGATCGGCCATCCTCCGAGTATCCCCGGCCGTCACCCCCGTCACGCGAGCGGGTCCGACTGGTCCACACCAACCAAGGGACGCCGACGGGGTCAGGCCCTAGACTCTGCGGACGATCCGTCCACGTCCAAGGCTGGGGACATGAACGCAATACCGGCAGTCGCCTCCGACGTGCCAGAGAAGCGCAGCGAGGAGCCGGAGGAGACCGCGCGCGCCTGGCAGGAGCGCGGCCGGGCCCTGGTGGTCCGCTTCGGACCGGCGGTGTGGTGCTACGCGGTGCTGAAGCTGATCGGCTTCACCGTCTTCATGAAGCTGCTCTCCTTCTCCGGGGAGTACGCCAAGAAGCCGGCCCGGTTCGGCGGCGGCGCCAACCCCTGGGACGTGGTGGCCACCTGGGACGGCTGGTGGTACCAGCAGGTGGCTCGGTTCGGCTACCACCCGGCGCTCGTCCCGATACCGAACGGCCCGGTCGGCTTCAGCGTCGAGCAGAACTCGGCCGCGTTCTTCCCGCTCTACCCCGGCCTGATGCGGATGACCTCGGACGTCACCGGCCTCGGCCTGTACGGCGCCGGGATGCTGGTCTCGGTGGTGGCCTCGCTGTTCGCCGCGGCCGGCATCTACGCCGTGGTGGAGAAGCTGACCGGCGACGCCCGCTCCGGTGTGATCGCGGCCGGCATCTGGGCGATCGCCCCGGGTTCCGGCGCCGAGTGGGCGGTCTACTCGGACTCCCTCTTCGTCGCGCTGGCCGCCTGGGCCTGCTACTGCGTGATGACGAAGCAGTGGGTCGCGGCCGGGGTGATCACCCTGGTCGCCGGGCTCAACCGGCCGACCTCCGCGGCGCTGATCGGCGCGGTCGGCCTGGCCGCGCTGGTCGAGCTGTACCGCCGCGAGAGCGGCGTCCTGCGCCCGCTGGCCGCGATGCTGCTGGCCCCGCTCGGCCTGCTCGGCTACGTGGGCTGGGTGGGCTGGCGGACCGGCGAGTGGGGCGGCTACTTCCGGCTGCAGCACGACGCCTGGCTGCACTACTTCGACTGGGGCCAGGGCACCTGGCACGCGATCCGCGGGGTGCTGCTGGGCCGCAGCGACTACCCCTTCGCCTTCCCGATACCGGACCTGTTCGCCACCCTGATCGTGCTCAGCCTGCCGATGCTGATCGTGCTGCTGGTCCGGCTGCGCCCGCCGCTGGTGCTGACCGCCTACACGCTGGCGACGATCGTCTCGGTGCTCGGCAGCCTGGGCATCTTCGGCAACGTCTCCCGCTACCTGCTGCCCGCGTTCCCGCTGTTCATCGCGCTGGCGGTGGGGATGCGCAAGCTGAGCCTGCCGGTGCTGGCCACCGTCCTGGGCACCGGCGCGGTCGCCTCCGGCTGGTACGCCGGGTACGTCATCTTCGAGCTGGGCGTGCCGTAGACCCGGACCACCCGAGCCCCCGGGGGCGCGTCCGCCACGGACGCGCCCCCGCGCGTTTCCCGGTGGATTCCTCCCACCACACCCTCGTGGCCCGACCGATCGTTCGGTTACTCTGTGACGTGTCCCGTCCTGCTTTCCGAGGCCCTCCGAGGAGCGCACAGATGTCCGCAGCGGTCACCCACCCCCTCGTCAGCGAGCTGGTCGAGCGCCACCAGGCCACCCTGGACGCCGCGCTCGCCGCCGCCGCCGAGCGCGACTACTGGTCGCCCTACCCCGAGTTCCCCAAGGCGTACGGCGAGAGCGGGCCGGCGGACGGCAAGGCCGCCTTCGACGCCCTGCTCGGCAGGCCCTTCACCCTCGAAGGCCACCCCACCGACGGCGACCAGGTCGGCGGCGAGGCCTCCCCGTACGGCGTCGAGCTGGGCATCACCTACCCGCACGCCGACCCGGACGCGCTGATCGCCGCGCTCACCGCCGCCCGCCCCGGCTGGGCCGCCGCGACCCCGCTGGAGCGCGCCGCCGTCTGCCTGGAGATCCTGCACCGGATCAACGCCCGCTCCCACGAGTTCGCCCAGGCCGTCATGCACACCACCGGCCAGGCCTACGGTATGGCCTTCCAGGCCGGCGGCCCGCACGCCCAGGACCGCGGCCTGGAGGCGGTCGCCTACGCGTACGCCGAGCAGACCCGGCTGCCGAAGCAGGCCGGCTGGACCAAGCCGCAGGGCAAGCGCGACCCGCTGGTGATGACCAAGGAGTTCACCGTCGTCCCGCGCGGCCTCGCGCTGCTGATCGGCTGCAACACCTTCCCCACCTGGAACGGCTACCCGGGCCTGTTCGCCTCGCTGGCCACCGGCAACCCCGTCCTGGTCAAGCCGCACCCGCGGGCCGTCCTGCCGCTCGCGCTGACCGTCGCCGTCGCCCGCGAGGTGCTCGCCGAGGCCGGCTTCGACCCGAACCTGGTCGTCCTGGCCGCCGAGCACGAGGGCGGCACCGTCGCCGCCGCCCTCGCGGTCCGCCCCGAGGTCAGGCTGATCGACTACACCGGCTCCACCGCCTTCGGCGACTGGCTGGAGGAGCACGCCAGGCAGGCGCAGGTGTACACCGAGAAGGCCGGCGTGAACGCCGTCGTCATCGACTCCACCGACGACTACAAGGGCATGCTGGGCAACCTCGCCTTCGCGCTCTCCCTCTACAGCGGCCAGATGTGCACCACCCCGCAGAACGTGCTGATCCCGCGCGGCGGCATCGCCACCGACCAGGGCGACAAGTCCTACGACCAGGTGGTCACCGACCTGGCCGGCGCCATCGAGGGCCTGCTCTCCGACGACGCCCGCGCCGCGGCGATCCTCGGCGCCGTGGTCAACCCCGGGGTGCTCCAGCGCTCGGCCGCCGCGGCCGGCGGCGAGTACGGCGAACTCGCCCTCGCCCCGCGCGCGGTGACCTCCCCGGACTTCCCCGGCGCGACCGTCCGCACCCCCGCGCTGGTCAAGCTGGACGCCGACAAGCCGGACGACCGCGCGGTCTTCCGCAGCGAGTGCTTCGGCCCGGTCTCCTTCGCCGTCGCCGTCGAATCCACCGCCGCCGCCGTCGAGTTGCTGCGCACCACGGTCCGCGAGAAGGGCGCCATGACGGCCTCCGGCTACACCACCTCGCCCGAGGTGGAGGCGCTGCTGGTCGAGGCCGCGCTGGACTCCGGCGTCTCGCTCTCGCTCAACCTGACCGGCGGCGTCTTCCCCAACCAGACCGCCGCCTTCTCCGACCTGCACGGCACCGGGGCCAACCCGGCCGCCAACTCGGCCTACTGCGACGGCGCGTTCGTCGCCAACCGGTTCCGCACGGTGGAGATCCGCCGGCACGCCTGAGCCGTTCACCCCCGTCACCGGGCCCCGGCGGTCACCCACCGCCGGGGCCCGGCGGTTCACAGCTCCGACGGCGCCCGCGATGATGGAGGCTGGGAGAACGCCGGGAACGGCGTACGACCGCCCTCCGAACAACGGGAGCTGATACATGGCCGTGAAGCCGACGACCGAAACCGACGTCCTGATCGTCGGCGCCGGACCGACCGGACTGCTGCTGGCCGGCGACCTCGCCGCCGCCGGAGTCGGCGTCACGGTACTGGAGAAGCGGGCCGCCGAGTCCAACCTCACCCGGGCCTTCGCCGTGCACGCCCGCAGCCTGGAGCTGCTGGACGCCCGGGGCCTGGCCGAGGAGCTGATCGCCACCGGCCGCCCGCTCGCCGAGCTGAGGATGTTCGACCGCTTCGGCATCGACCTCGCCGCGCTGCCCACCCGCTTCCCGTTCGTGCTGATCACCCCGCAGTACAACGTCGAACGGCTGCTGCTGGACCGCGCCGAGAAGGCCGGCGCGACCGTCCTGCGCGGCGCCGAGGTCACCGGACTGCGCCAGGACGCCGAGGGCGTGACCCTGGAGACCCGGGACGGGCAGAGCCACCGCGCCGCGTACGCGGTCGCCACCGACGGCGTCCACTCCACCGTCCGCGACCTGCTGGGCATCCCGTTCCCCGGGGAGTCGGTGGTCGACTCGGTGGTGCTGGCCGACGTCCGGCTGGACCGCGAGCCCGCCCAGGCGATCACCGTCGGCGCCAACCAGGCCGGCTTCGCCTTCATCGCCCCGTTCGGCGACGGCTGGTTCCGGATCATCGCCTGGGACCGCGAGGAGCGCTATCCGGACGGCACCACCCCCTCCGCCGAGCAGCTCACCGCCCTCGTCCGGGCCATCCTCGGCGAGGACTACGGCCTGCACGAGGTGCGCTGGAGCTCCACCTTCCACAGCGACGAGCGGCAGGCCCCCAACTACCGCTCCGGCCGGGTCTTCCTGGCCGGCGACGCCGCGCACTGCCACTCCCCGGCCGGCGGCCAGGGCATGAACACCGGCCTCCAGGACGCCGCCAACCTCTCCTGGAAGCTCGCCGCGGCGCTCCGGGGCCACGCCACCGACGCCCTCCTGGACACCTACCAGACCGAGCGGCACCCGGTCGGCAAGACGGTGCTGCGCACCTCCGGCGCGCTGATCCGGCTGGCCCTCGCCGAGTCCGCCCCCACCCGCGCCCTGCGCGGCGCGCTCACCGCGCTGGGCGGCCACCTCGACCCGGTCACCGAGCGCGGCGCCCGGCTGGTCTCCGGCATCGGCATCTCCTACCCCGCGCCCAAGGACGCCCACCCGCAGGTCGGCAAGCGCGTCCCGGACCTGCGGCTGACCGCCCTGAGCAAGCCCGTCGAGGGCGCCCCGGCCGCGCCCGAGCGGCTCTACGAGGCGCTGCGCGCCGGGACGTTCGTCCTGGTCAGCAATGACGAGCTGGCCGCCGCCGAGCCCTGGGCCGACCGCATGGTCTCCGCCGCCCCCGCCGACCCGCACGGCAAGCTGCGCGACACCGTCCTGCTGATCCGCCCGGACGGCTACGTCGCCTGGGCCGCCGTCGACCCCGGCCAGGGCGAGCTGCGCGCCGCCCTCACCGACTGGCTCGGCGCCCCGGCCTGACCACCCCCGGGCGGGCCCGCGATCCCCGCGCGCCCGCCCGGCCCGTCGTTCGCCGGCCGCTCAGCCCCGGGCCTTCACATAGTGCCGCGCCGCCTTCGCCCGGTTCCCGCACACCGCCATCCGGCACCACCGCCGGCGGCCGTTCTGCGAGGTGTCGAAGAAGTACAGGACGCACGCCTCGTGCGCGCACTGCTTGATCCGCTGGGCGCCCCGGTCCAGCAGGTCCAGGAAGTCGTCCGCCGCCAGCCAGGAGGCCAGCCACTCGGGCCGGTCCACCTCGACGTGCGCGGTCGGCCCCTGCGGGCCGAGCTCCCGGCGCAGCCGCCCGTGGCCCAGCACGCCGTTCAGCCGGGCCACCGCCTCCGGCCCCAACTGCCCCTGCCCGCACAGCTCCTGGACGGCCCCGGCGATCACCTCACGGGTCTCCCGCAGGGCCGCGAGCCCCGACCCGGCGGCCCGGCAGCGGTCCGCGAGGCCGGCCGAGGAGAGCCAGATCGCGTAGCCGTCCGGTTCGGCGAGCAGGTCGTTGACGGGCGTTCCGGCCCAGCGCGTGTTGAGCAGGTCCAGCGCGAGCGGCTCACCGATCAGCGGTCGCGGGTCCCTCGGGTCCGGCTGCACGTCAGTCATCGCTCTCCCTCGGATCGGTCCGATTCTACGTCCGCCCCTTCCGCCCGAACTGGTCTGGACCGGCCCCGGAACCACGGTCATTCACTGTATGGAACCGCCGAGTTGGGGGCCCTCCACAGTTGACTGTTTTTTAGCAACGAATTGCCCGGCCATGAGCCAATTCGCACACGGGTTCTGTCATGTTCGAGCCAGCGTTCTCGACCCCCCTGAACGCCTGGTCCCTTGCCGGCCCCCCACAGCCGGCTGGAGGAGGATCCGTTGCGTCCCCGCTCCCTTGCCCTCGCCGCGGCGATAGCCGTGCTGCCGCTGACCGCCGTCTCGCTCGGTGTCTCCACCGCGCAGGCCGCCACTCCCAACGCCTCCCCGCGCGTCGCCCTGCCGAACACCGTGAACCCGGCGGTGGCCCACTCGGAGAAGAAGGGTGACGTCCCGGCCGCGCAGCAGATCTCGGTGTCCGTCAGCCTGAAGCTGCGCGACACCGACGCCCTGGACCGCTTCCTGACCGCCGTCACCACCCCGGGCGCCCCGGAGTACGGCCACTACCTGACGCCGGAGCAGTTCACCGCGCGGTTCGGCCCGACCCAGGCCGCCGTCGACCAGGTCCGGACGTACCTGGCCCAGCAGGGCCTGACCGTCTCCGACGTGAGCGCCAACCGCCAGGTGGTCAACGCCCGCGGCACCGCCGCCCAGGTCTCCCAGGCCTTCGGGACGCACGAGAGCGCGTACCTCGACCCGCAGCTCCAGCGCGCCTTCTTCGCCAACGACGCGGCCGCCTCGATCCCGTCCGACCTGGCCTCCGTGGTCCAGGGCGTCAGCGGCCTGGACAACCACGCGGTGCGCAAGAACCGCCTGGCCACCCCGAACTCGGTCACCCCGAACACGGCGAGCGCGAGCCCGAGCGGCATGGCCCCGGCCCAGTACACCGGCGCGTACAACCTCAACAAGACCGGCGCGGACGGCACCGGCACCACGGTCGCGCTGTGGGAGTTCGACGGCTACCAGTCCTCGAACCTGACCACCTACGACTCCCAGTACGGCCTGTCCGGCCCGGCCGTCTCCACCGTCTCGGTGGACGGCGCCAACTACGACTCCGCCCCCGGCCAGGGCCAGGGCGAGGTCGAGCTGGACAGCGAGATCGTCCGCGGCGCGGCGCCCAAGGCCACCCAGCTGGTCTACGAGGCGCCCAACAGCGACCAGGGCGAGATCGACATGGCCAACAAGATCGTGACCGACAACAGGGTCTCGGTGGTCTCGATCTCCTGGGGCTCCTGCGAGCCGGACACCACCGCCGCCTCGATGACCGCGGTCGACAACGCCTTCAAGCAGGCCGCCGCCCAGGGCATCTCGATCTTCTCCGCCTCCGGCGACGACGGCTCCCGCGACTGCACCCGCTCCACCAGCGGCTCCGGCGTGAAGGCGGTCGACTTCCCGGCCTCCAGCCCGCACCAGACCGGCGTCGGCGGCACCAACCTCAAGGTCTCCAGCGGCAACGCCTACTCCTCGGAGAGCGCCTGGAGCACCGCCGGCGGCGGCGTCTCCACCGTGTTCGCCAAGCCGAGCTGGCAGACCGGCACCGGCGTCAGCGGCACCATGCGCACCGTCCCGGACGTCTCCTCCAACGCCGACCCGCAGAGCGGCTTCGCGATCTACACCGCCGGCGCCTGGCAGGTCTACGGCGGTACCAGCGCGGCCGCGCCGCTCTGGTCCGGCTACGCGGCCCAGTTCAACCAGAAGGCCAAGGCCGCCGGCCAGGCCGTCCTCGGCGAGGCCAGCCCGCGGCTGTACTCGGTGGCCAACGGCAGCGGCTACGGCAGCACCTTCCACGACGTGACCACCGGCGCCAACCAGGACTTCTCCGCCAAGGCCGGCTACGACCAGGTCACCGGCTGGGGCTCCCCGGTCGCCGACGCGCTGACCACCGCCCTGCTCGGCGGCGGCACCACCCCGCCGTCCGGCGGCTGCACCGCCGCCCAGCTGGTCGCCAACGGCGGCTTCGAGAGCGGCACCGCCTCCCCGTGGACCGCCTCCAGCGGCGTGGTCAGCAACAGCTCCTCCGAGGCCGCCCACTCGGGCAGCTGGAAGGCCTGGCTGGACGGCTACGGCTCGGCCCACACCGACACCCTGTCGCAGACCGTCTCGATCCCGGCCGGCTGCGCCTCCGCCAAGCTGACCTTCTGGCTGCACGTCGACACCGCGGAGACCGGCACCACCGCGTACGACAAGCTGACCGTCCAGGCCAACAGCACCACGCTGGCGACCTACTCCAACGTGGACGCCGCCGCCGGCTACGTCCAGCGCACCCTGGACCTGACCTCCTTCGCGGGCCAGACCGTGACCGTCAAGTTCACCGGCACCGAGGACTCCTCGCTGCAGACCAGCTTCGTGATCGACGACGTCGCGCTGAACGTCGGCTGACCACCGGCCGCACCACCGCACCACCCGATCCCCGCCGGGGCGGAGCCGTCAGGGCCCGCCCCGGCGGTGTCCGTCCCGGGCCCTGCCGGAGCCGTCCGCCGGCCCGGTCGGGCCCCGGTCAGCGGCCCGTGTTTCCGGACTGTTTCAAGATCGATAACCCTTCGGTCCACCTGCCGTGACCACTGTCATACGCACGACTGATGACGTAGCCTCTCGACCGTGCATAGGGTTCCCCAAAGCTCGGTGAAGCCGCTGGCGGCGCGCCCCGGCGCCGACCCGGTCCCGCCGAACTCACCTGGTGGGGAGGGTCACCGTATGGCCGCACAGCAACCTCAGGACGCCGCGCGGCTGCGGCTGGTCGGATCGCACACGGAGCGCCCGGGCCCGCCCGGGCCGCCCGGCCCGACTCCCGCCACCCCCGGATCGCCCCCCGGCCGGCTCGCCCCGGTCGGCGGCTTCGCGGACACCCTCCACCTGGCCATCGAGGCCAGCGGCCTCAGCCTGGACCGCATCCGCGCCGCCCTCGCCGGTCGCGGCGTCAGGGTCAGCGTCACGACCCTGAGCTACTGGCGGCGCGGCCGCAGCCAGCCCGAGCGGGCCAGCTCGCTGCGCGCCGTCCACCTGCTGGAGGAGCTGCTCGGGCTGCCGCACAGCGCGCTCTCCTCGCTGCTCGGCCCGCCGCGCCCGCGCGGCCGCTGGGCCGCCGCGGCCAACACCTGCCACCTCGGGCTGGAGGACGTCTGGCCGGGCGAGCAGGAGATCGCCAACATCTTCGCCGAGCTGAACGCCCCGCCGGCCGGCGAACTGGAGCGCCTGAGCATCCACGACTCCTACTACGTGGACGCCGAGCGGCGCGGCAACCTGCTGCGGATGCGCCAGGTGGTGCGCGCCACGGTCGGCGGCGTCGGCCGCTGCCTGGTGGTGCACATGGCCGACGAGGAGGCGGCCGGCTGCCCGGAGATCACCGCGGTGCGGCACGGCCGGCTGGGCCGGGTGCGCCGCCGCCCGGAGGCCGGGCTGATCGTCGGCGAGCTGATGCTGGACCGCCCGCTCGGCCTCGGCGACAGCACGGTCTTCGAGTACGAGGTGGAGATCCCGCCCGGCGGCCCGACCACGGAGTACAGCCGCCGCTTCGCCACCCCGGTGCGCGAGTACGTGCTCCAGGTGCACTTCGACCCGGCGGCCGTCCCGGCGCACTGCGAGCGCTACGACCGCGAGCCGGGGGCCGACGTCGACCACCGCCGCGAGCAGCTGTGGATCGGCGCCTCGGCGAGCGCCCACGTCCTGGCCCCGGACCAGCAGCCGGGCCACATCGGCATCCGCTGGGAGTGGGCGTAGCCCTTCCGCTCCTTCGAGACCCGCCGGACCTCACGGTCCGGCGGGTCTTTCGCATGCCCGCCCGAAGACCTGACCCTTCCGACTCCTCCACTGGTTGACGCTGCATCACCTAACTCCTACTCTCGTTAGTACCGGTTAGGCAGCTGCCTCACCGGTAGCCGAAGCCTCCGGGAGTGACCAGGCATGTCCAGCACCGCCCAGCTCCGCACCTTGCAGACCGGCCACGTGGGCCTGAACGTCACCGACCTGGCCCGCTCGATCGCCTTCTACCGCGCCGTGTTCGGCCTCGACGTCACCGCCGAGGGCACCGACCCCGACCGCCGCCACGCCTTCCTCGGCCGCGACGGCCGCCTGGTGGTGACGCTCTGGCAGCAGAGCGCGGGCCGCTTCGCCCCCGGCAACCCCGGCCTGCACCACCTCTCCTTCGAGGTCGAGAGCCTCGACGAGGTCCGCGCCACCGAGCGGCTGCTGCGCGAACTCGGCGCCGAGTTCGCCTACGACGGCGTCGTCCCGCACAGCGAGGGCTCGGCCTCCGGCGGCATCTTCTTCACCGACCCGGACGGCATCCGGCTGGAGGTCTACACCCGCACCGGCGTGGCCGGTGCCGCGGCCGCCGCCCCCACCGCCACCGCCCCGACCTGCGGGTTCTTCTAGGAACCGGGCCCGGCCATGACCACCACCAGCACGCCGTACCACCCCGGCGAGCGGGCCGCCCAGGCCCGGGCCGGCCGGACCGAGCGGGCCGACCACGCCGGCCGGTCGATCCGCCGCACCGTCCCGGCGGTCGCCGCCCGCTTCCTGGCCGAGCGCCGGATGCTGGTCCTCGGCGCCGCCGACCGGGACGGCCGGGTCTGGGCCACCCAGCTGGCCGGCCCGGCGGGCTTCCTCACCGCCCCGGACGAACGGACCATGGCCGTCGCCGCCCTCCCCGCCGGGGCCGACCCCCTCGCCGAGGCACTGGCCGGCCCCGCCCGGGTCGGCACGATCGCGCTGGACCCGGCCGGCCGGCGCCGGATGCGGCTCAACGGCCGCTCCGTCCCGGACGGCCGGGGCGGGCTGCGGGTGCACGCCGACGAGGTGGTCGCCAACTGCCCGAAGTACATCCAGCGCCGCACCCCGACGGACCGCCCGGCCGCCGGCCCGCCCCGTACGGTCGCCGCCGGCCCGGTACTGACCACCGCCCAGCGGCTGGCGGCGGCCACCGCGGACACCTTCTTCATCGCCAGCACCGGCCCGGACGGCAGCGTGGACGCCTCCCACCGCGGCGGCATCCCCGGCTTCCTGGAGCCGGTGGCGCCGGACCGGCTGCGCTGGCCCGAGTACCCGGGCAACAGCATGTTCCTGACGCTCGGGAACCTGGAGCTGGACCCGCGGGCCGGCCTGCTGCTGCCCGACTGGGAGACCGGCGGAGCGCTGCTCGTCACCGGCGAGGCCCGCACCGACTGGTCCGAGGAGGCCCGGCAGGGCGTCCCGGGCGCCGAGCGGATGGTCGAACTGACCGTCACCGGCGTGCTCGAACTGGCCGACGCCACCCCGCTGACCTGGACCGACCCGGAGTACTCGCCCGCCATCCCGCGCTGACCCCGCCTCACTTCGCCTAGACCCTCCGCCCGACCCACGCCACGCCCGGGAGCCGAACGGGTCTCACCCGTTCGGCCTAACCCACCGTGACTCATCGCGCCCGCTTTGGGACTTTGGTCCGGATAACACGCGGAATAGTCCGGGAAAGAGGCGGAGCATGACCCTGACCGACCCCCTGTCCCCGCTCATCGAGTTCGACGACGTCGAACCGGCGGAGGACTGCATATGCGGGGGCTGCAACGCCCGCCGACGAGCACGGCTGCACGCCGCGCCCGTCCACGAGGGCGGACACGCCTCTGCCCGCAGCGTCCGCCGCCGGGCCGCCGTCCTGATGGCCGCCGTGGGCACCGCACTGGGCGGCGGAGCGGCCGCCGCCGGCACCGCCACCGCGGCCCCCGCACCCGGCCCCACCCCGGGCGGCAACAGCAGCAGCCAGTCCCAGACCCCCCAGGGCGAGGTCAGCGGCCTCTACGGCCAGGCCCCCGGCGCCCGTACCTTCGCCGCGCCGCGCGCCGCCGCGGCGCCGCTCACCCGGGCCCAGATCATCCAGCGCGCCCAGACCTGGGTCGACCAGGGCGTGCCGTACAGCATGAGCCGCTACTGGTCGGACGGCTACCGCCAGGACTGCTCCGGCTTCGTCTCGATGGCCTGGGGCCTGGGCAGCAGTCAGACCACCTGGACACTGCCCAACTTCGCCGAACGGATCGGCAAGAACGACCTCCAGCCCGGCGACGTCCTCATCTACAACAACCCGGCCAACCCCCAGGCCGGCTCGCACGTCACGATCTTCGGCGGCTGGGCCGACTCCTCGCGCACCAAGTACGTCGCCTACGAGCAGACCGGCCCCTCCGCCAAGAAGCGCTCCACCCCGTACGCGTACTGGAACAACTCCGGCTCCTACGTCCCGTACCGCTACACCGGCCTGTCCTCCGGCAGCAACGACGGCGGCGGCACCTCCTCCACCGCCTTCCCCGGGGCCGACAAGTTCGGCCCCGGCGCCAACAACGCGTCCGTCACCAGGCTCGGCCAGCTGCTGGTGCAGCGCGGCGGCGCCGGGTTCTACTCCGAGGGCCCCGGCCCGCGCTGGGGCGAGGCCGACCGCAAGGCCACCCAGGCCTTCCAACAGGCCCAGGGCTGGCGCGGCGCCGAGGCCGACGGCATCCCCGGCAAGGACACCTGGGACTACCTGGTCAACGGCAAGGGCCGCAACATCGGCGGCGGGGGAGGCACCCCGCTGCCGCCTCCGCCGCCGCCCGTCACCGGGGGCTCCGCCTTCCCCGGCGCGCAGTACTTCGGGCCCGGCCAGAGCAACGACCACATCCGGCAGCTCGGCGAGCAGCTGGTCCGCAAGGGCTTCGGCGGCTCGTACAGCGTCGGCCCGGGACCGCGCTGGACGGAGAGCGACCGCCGGGCCGTCCAGGCCTTCCAGCAGGCCCAGGGCTGGCGCGGCAGCGAGGCCGACGGCTACCCGGGCCCCGACACCTGGCGCCGGCTCTTCTCCTGACGCCCCCTCCGAGGCGCGGTGCCCACCCGGGCGCCGCGCCTCAGCGCTTCCCCGACATCCAGTGGAACAGGCCCATCCCGACGCTGGTCGCCAGGTTGAAGCTGGACACCCCGGGCCGCATCGGCACCGCCACCAACCGGTCGGCGCGGTCCTTGAGTTCCGCCGACACACCGTGCCGCTCCGTCCCGAAGGCGAGCAGCGCGTCGTCCGGGAACGGCACGTCCCGGATGTCCGCGCCCTCCGGGTCCAGCACGTACAGCGGCCCGTCCGGCAGCTCCGGCAGGGCCAGCCGCTCCACCGCGGTCGCGAAGTGCAGCCCGGCGCTCCCCCGCAGCACGTTCGGGTGCCACGGATCCAGGTCCCCGGTGGTCACCACCCCGGTGGCGCCGAAGCCCGCCGCGAGCCGGATCACCGCCCCGACGTTCCCCAGGTTGCGCGGGTTCTCCAACAGCACCACCGGCGACCGGCGCGGCAGCCGGCCCAGCACCGCCCGGTTCGCCTCGACCCCGGGCCGCGCCGCCAGCGCGACCACCCCGGTCGGGTGCAGCCGCGGCACCAGCCCCCGCAGCGCCGCCTCCGGCAGCTCCACCGCGAGCCCCTCCAGCGCCGGAACGACGTCCGGCGCCAACTCACCCGCCAGCGCCAGCAGCGCGCCCCGGTCCGCGGTCAGCACCCGCCGCACCTCGCCGCCGAACCGCAGCGCGTGCTTCAGCGCGTGGAAGCCGTCCAGCAGCACCGCCCCCGGCTCCCGCTCGGCCGCCCGCCACGCCCGCACCAGCCCGTCCTCGTCCGTCCTGTTCACTCCGCCATCGTCTCCCCCGGGCGCCCCGCCGCGGCGATCACCTCGTCGAAACCGAGCGCCCGCCCCGGCGGGCCGTCCGTCGTGGCGGCCAGTCCGGCCAGCGCGAGGTCCAGGTGCCGGTGGACCAGCGAGCCGTCCGCGTCCAGCGCCGCCAGGGCGCCCGGCAGCGGACGGGACACCCGGACGCAGAGCAGCACCAGGTCCCCCATCCCGACGTCGGGGCGCAGCCGCCCGGCCTCCCGCGCGGCGCGCAGCAGATCCTCGACGGCCTCCACGGTGCCCCGCCGGACCGCCACCAGCTCCTCGTCCACCACCAGGCGCTCCAGCAGCACCACGATCGCCGCCCCCATCCGCAGATCGGCGGCGGCGTGCACGAAGCGGCGCAGCGCCTGCCAGGGGTCCGCCTCGACGCGCCGCGCCTCCTGCGCGGCCTCGCCGAGCCGGGCCAGCAGGTCGGTGACCAGCGCGCGGACCAGCGCCTCCCGGTCCGGGAAGCGCCGGTAGAGCGTGCCCGGGCCGACCCCGGCCCGCCGCACCACCGCGTCCAACGGGGCGTCCGGGCCCCGCTCCAGGAACACCTCGCAGGCGGCGTCCAGGATCCTGCGCCGGCTGCGTTCCGCGTCGGCCCTCATCCACAACTCCCTAACCGGAGAAAATCTCTCCCCCTATGCTAGCGTCACCAGAAGCGGAGAAAAACTCTCCGCCTCTCCCGGAGGAGCGCCACCATGCCGACCAGCCTCACCATCCGCACCGAGATCGACGGCACCCCCCACCCCCGCGAGGCCGTCCTCGCCTGGGAACTCGACCGCGCCCGCGCCGCCCTGCACCTCCTCAAGCAGCGCCTCGGCGACACCCGCACCCGCGAACTCCTCACCCCCGACACCACCGCCGCCGACACCGCCCTGACCACCTGGGCCCAGGCCTCCGCCGGCCGCTGGCGCACCGCCGTCACCGAACTCACCGCCACCGGCATCGACGCCCGGACCTTCCTCACCTGGTGGCAGACCCGCCTCCACTCCGGCGACCGCACCGCCCTCCTCGCCGCCAACCCCGAGCACTACCTCGCCGACTCCACCGGCGACCGGGTCGAGATCATCGAAACCCTCGGCACCACCCCGACCCGCTTCTTCCTCCACTTCCACGACACCCCCGGCAACGCCACCTTCCCCGTCCGCATCGGCGGCACCGGCACCCTCGCCGACGGCACCGAAGTCCTCCACGTCATGCACGAGTTCGCCGACACCCCCGACGGCCTCCGCATCCGCCTCACCGTCCAGTTCCCCGAAGCCGCCCCCGCCCTCCTCCCCACCGGCCACCAGTGGCACTTCGCCTGCGAGTTCACCAACTGGCTCCAAGCCGCCCACGCCGCCTGACACCCACGCACCCGTCACGCCCCTCAGCACCCTCCCCCCACCCCCAGCGGGCGCGCCCACCCACTCCCGCACCAGGGCCCCCTCCACCACCCCCACTCACCCGCCCCTCCCCTCTAGCGAGAGGGACGCGCTGCGGGAGGGGGTGGCGCAGGGGGTGGCCGCGGAGAGGGGCGT
>NZ_JBLRWA010000036.1:0-72097 GCF_048159585.1 Kitasatospora sp. SC0581
CCCTGTGGGAGAGTAGGACGCCGCCGAACAATTCTTCAGAAGAACCCCCATCCGGGTCCCGGATGGGGGTTCTTCGCATTTCCGGTGACGTATCGTCAGGGCATGGACGATCAGACAGCGGTCATTGCGAACGATGTGCTCCGGCCCGCGCAGCGCGACGGCGCCCTGCGTGTTCTGGCGGAGGCCCAGGCGGTGGACGGCCGGGCCGCCGTGTCCGAGCAGGGCCGGCTCCGGCTGCGGAACGCGGAGACTCCGCGCCCGGGCGTCATCCATCTCGTAGAGACCGAATCCGGGGCCGGATCCGAGTCCGAAACCGGAGCCGTCCTCGGCTACGGCCAGCTGGAGGTGCCGGAGAACCCGGCCGCCAACCCCGCCGCCGAGCTGGTGGTCGATCCCGCCGTCCGCGGTCGCGGCCTGGCCCGTCCGCTGGTGGACGCCGTCCTGGCACAGGCCCACCGCGCGGGGCGCGAGGCGGTGGACTTCTGGGTGCACGGCGGCCACCCGGCGGCCCGGCACCTGGCCGAGGCGTACGGCGCGGAGCTGGTCCGCGAACTGCGCCAGATGCGCCGGCCCGGCCCGCAGACCGAGGACGTGGTCGTCCCCGTGGGCATCGAGCTCCGCACCTTCCGCCCGGGGGAGGACGACGCCGAGTGGCTGCGGCTGAACGCCCTGGCCTTCGCCCACCACCCCGAGCAGGGCACCTGGACCGAGCAGGACCTGGCCGAGCGGATCGCCGAGCCCTGGTTCGACCCGGCCGGCTTCTTCCTCGCCACCCGGGACGGCAAGGTGGTCGGCTTCCACTGGACCAAGGTGCACCCGGCCACCGCCACCGAGCCCGAGCTGGGCGAGGTGTACGTGGTCGGCGTGGACCCGGCGGAGCAGGGCAGCGGCCTCGGCCGGGCACTGACCGCGGCGGGCCTTCGCCACCTGACCGGCACCGGCCCCGGCGAGCGCGGACTGGGCGCCGTCCTCCTCTACGTCGACGCCGACAACCCGGTGGCCGTGCGGGTGTACGAACGCCTGGGGTTCACCGTCCACGAGGTGGACCTCATGTACCGGGCCCCGTACCGGGCGCCCCGCCCCGCCTAGCCGCCGGTAGCCGCCGTCGGCCGGAACGTCCCCGGAACACCTCCGGAACACCCCCGGACCGGGGCACGGACCAGGGAACGGACGGGGTACGGGACGGCTGAACCCCTTGCCCCGACCGACTCAGCTTTCCTCCCGGCCATGCGGTGTTTACCGTGGATTCAATTGCTGCCGCGAAGATCACAGGATGAAGTCCGTAGTGTCTCGCTCGTGCAGAGTCGACCGCCACGCACCGGCCGGTCCTGTACGGACCGCGCCCGGAGGGTGGGTGCTGTCCCCGGGTCCGGCCCGGGGCGAGGGCGACGGCCCGCAGAGCCCATCGCGTCCGGACGCCGTCCTGCTGCTGGAGGAGCTGGAGCCCATGAGCATCCCCCGCCCCGTCTCTGCCCCGCTGTCGCCCCCGGCCCGGATGTCCAGCGCGCTGGGGATCCCGCCGGAGCTGCCGGCCACGGACGACGAGGAGTTCGAAGCGCTGCCGCAGGGCCGCTTCCTGGACCGCGAGCGCAGTTGGCTCGCCTTCAACGAGCGGGTCCTGGAGCTGGCCGAGGACCCGGGCATCCCGCTGCTGGAGCGGGCGAAGTTCCTGGCGATCTTCGCGAGCAACCTGGACGAGTTCTTCATGGTCCGGGTGGCCGGCCTCAAGCGCCGGATCGCCACCGGCGTCGCCACGCGCAGTGCCTCCGGCCTCCAGCCGCGTGAGGTGCTGGACCTGATCTGGACCCGCTCGCGCGAGCTGATGGCCCGCCACGCCGCCGCCTTCCAGCAGGAGGTGCTGCCGGACCTCGCCACCGAGGGCATCGAGCTGGTCCGCTGGTCGGAGCTGGCCGAGAAGGAGCAGGCCCGGCTGCACACGCTGTTCCGGCAGAAGATCTTCCCCGTGCTGACCCCGCTGGCCGTCGACCCGGCGCACCCCTTCCCGTACATATCGGGACTCTCGCTGAACCTGGCCGTCGTGGTGCGCAACCCGGTCTCCGGGCACAAGCACTTCGCGCGGGTCAAGGTGCCGCAGTCGCTGGCCCGCTTCCTGGAGGCCTCGCCCCAGCGGTACGTCCCACTGGAGGACGTCATGGGCGCCCACCTGGAGGAGCTCTTCCCGGGGATGGAGGTGCTGGCCCACCACGCCTTCCGCGTCACCCGCAACGAGGACCTGGAGGTGGAGGAGGACGACACCGAGAACATCCTCAAGGCCCTGGAGAAGGAGCTGATGCGGCGGCGCTTCGGCCCGCCGGTCCGGCTGGAGGTCGAGGAGTCGATCGACCCGTACATCCTGGACCTGCTGGTGCGGGAGCTGAACATCACCGAGGCGGAGGTCTTCCCGCTGCCCGGGCCGCTGGACCTGACCGGGCTGTTCGGGATCGCCGAGCTGGACCGCCCGGAGCTCAGGTACCCGAAGTTCGTGGCCGGCACGGCCCGCGGGCTGACCGACGTCGAGTCGGCCTCCCAGCCGGACATCTTCGCCGCGATGCGCGAGCGCGACGTCCTGCTGCACCACCCGTACGACAGCTTCTCCACCTCGGTGCAGGCCTTCCTGGAGCAGGCCGCCGCCGACCCGGACGTGCTGGCGATCAAGCAGACCCTGTACCGCACCTCCGGCGACTCGCCGATCGTCGACGCGCTGATCGACGCGGCCGAGTCCGGCAAGCAGGTGCTGGTGCTGGTCGAGATCAAGGCGCGCTTCGACGAGCAGGCCAACATCAAGTGGGCCCGCAAGCTGGAGGAGTCCGGCTGCCACGTGGTGTACGGCCTGGTCGGGCTGAAGACGCACTGCAAGCTCTCGCTGGTGGTCCGGCAGGAGGGCGACACCCTGCGCCGCTACTCCCACGTCGGCACCGGCAACTACCACCCGAAGACGGCCCGGCTGTACGAGGACCTCGGCCTGCTCACCTCCGACCCGCAGGTCGGCGCGGACCTCTCGGACCTGTTCAACCGGCTCTCCGGCTACTCGCGCCGCGAGTCCTACCGCCGTCTGCTGACCGCCCCGCGCGGCCTGCGCGACGGGCTGGTCGCGCGGATCCACAACGAGATCGCCCACCACCGGGCGGGCCGCCCGGCCTACGTGAAGGTCAAGGTCAACTCGATCGTCGACGAGGCCGTGATCGACGCGCTGTACCGGGCCTCCCAGGCCGGGGTGCCGGTGGACGTCTGGGTGCGCGGGATCTGCGCGATCCGCCCGGGTGTCCCGGGGCTGAGCGAGAACATCCGGGTCCGCAGCGTCCTGGGCCGCTTCCTGGAGCACTCCCGGATCTTCGTGTTCGGCAACAACGGCGATCCGGAGGTCTGGATCGGCAGTGCCGACATGATGCACCGCAACCTGGACCGCCGGATCGAGGCGCTGCTGCGGATCACCGATCCGGCGCACCGCGCCGAGCTGTCCGGGCTGATCGACCTCGGGGTGTCGGACGAGACCGAGTCCTGGCACCTGGGGCCGGACGGCGCCTGGACCAGGCACTCGCAGGACGCCGAGGGCCGGCCGCTGCGACACGTCCAGGACCTGCTGATCGACTCGCGCCAGCGCCGCAGGGCCGCCACCTCGCGCTGACGCGCCCACTGATGCGAGCCGCCGGAGCAGTCGGGCCCCTCGGGGCCCGAAGGGGACCTGTTCCGGCGGTCGGCCACCAGCTCCGGGGGAACGCCCCGGGGGAACGGGGATCTACCACGCCATGACCGAAGCGCCGATGACGGCCCAGGCGGCCTCCACAGCGACCGCCGGGGACATCCTCTCCCGCCACCTCACCGTCCAGGCCGGCGCCTTCCTGCGCGCGCTGCCGCTGGCGGTGGGCGAGGTCGGTGCCAGACCCGGGACGGCCTCGACCGTCCCGTCGGCCGGCACCTCGGACCTGCTGCGGGCCGTCCGGCGGATCGGCGGGCTGCTGCACACCTTCGGCTCGGTCTTCGAACAGACCTGGGCGCAGGAGTCGCGCACCGAGCTGCGCTGGCTGCTCAACCTGCTGGCGCTGGAGCCCGGCTACGTCCGCCGCTCGGCCCGGCTGCTGGGCGCGCTGGACCTGCTGAGCGGCACCGACCCGGAGGGGACGGGCATGCTGGCCGGCCACGCGGGCGCCCCCAAGGCGCGCGCGCTGCTGGACCGGCAGCTGACCCTGGCCCGGACCAGGGCGCACTCCACCGTGCTCCAGGAGCTCCGCTCCGCCCGGCTGCACGCGCTGGCGGACCGGATGACCCTGCTGGTCGGCGAGGCGCCGCTGCTGGACTCGGCGGACGGCGGGGCCCCGGCCGTGCTGCTGCCGCAGGCCGCCGCCGCGTTCGCCGCGCTGTCCGCGGGCGCCCAGCAGCTGCCGCTGCAGCGGGCCGCGACGCCGTACGGCGGGGACGGGCTGCGCCGACTGGGCGCGGTGCCGGCGTCCCGCGGGGCGACGGACGCGGACACCGCGCTGGCGGCCGACGACGCGCCCTGGGCGCGGTTGCGGATCCTGGTGAAGCGGGCCCGGTACGTGCTGGAGGTGTGCGGCCGCGCGTCCTCCGAGCTGGACGGGCTGGACGCTGTGCTGGACCGGCAGCAGGAGGCGGCGGACGCCGCCGTCACCGCCGCCACCGCGGCGCGCACCCCGCGGATCACCCCGGCGACGGCGTACGTGCTGGGCGTGGTGCACGCCGACCAGCGGCTGGAGGTGGAGTCGGCGCGGTACGCCGTCGGCCGCCGCTGGCCGGACCTGCCGCCCGGCCCGGACGGCTGGTTGGAGCTCGTCCCGGCCGACGCCTGGGGGCACTCCGTCGCACCCCGGACGGTCTGAGGTGGGCGAGCGCCCGCGCACCGGCCGGGCGGCGGCCGGTGCGGGGCACGGCCCGGTGATCCTGGCGGCGGGCGCGGTGCTGTGGCTGCCGGGCCGGCCGAAGAAGAGCGGCCGGCTGGGGCGGCCGCGGATCGCGCTGGTCCACCGGCCCAAGTACGACGACTGGAGCCTGCCGAAGGGCAAGCTCGAAGCCGGTGAGGGGATGGCCGAGGCGGCGCTGCGCGAGGTCCGGGAGGAGACCGGGTTCCACTGCCTGCTGGGCCCGGAGCTGCCCACCCAGCACTACCGGGTGCAGGGCCGTCCGAAGGAGGTCCGCTACTGGGCGGCGGTGCCGTCGAGCGGGTCCTTCCGGCCCAACCGGGAGGTGGACCGGCTGGACTGGCTGCCGGCCGGGAAGGCGCGCGCACGGCTCACCCACGACCAGGACCGGCTGCTGGTCGACGCCCTGCTGGCGGTCCTGGGGGCGGAGCCGGTGCGGGCCGCGGGGGCCGGGCCGGTGAAGGAACGGTGGAAGTGATCTCGTCGCGCCCTCCCCGTGACGCAACCGTTACTACCTGACGTAGTTTCCTGTCATCCGTTCGAGGTTCACTCGCCGTTCACTTGCGACCGGCTGTCGTGTCACTTACCCGGCCTAACTTCGGGACCACCGGAGGGCCGCACGGGCCCCGGACCACAGCAAAACCCGCGCTGGGCCGTACGCGTACGGCGCACGCCAAGGGCAATGCCACAGAAAGGGACACCCCTGTGAAGCTCCAGCGGAACGGCCGCTCCAAGGCCCTCGCGATCGGTGCCATGGCGCTCGTCAGCTCGCTGTCGCTCGCCGCCTGCGGGTCGGACAACAACAACAACACGACCGCGTCCGGTGGCTCCAACGGCTCCGCCGCGACCAGCGCGATCAACTGTGGCAAGGCCGGTTCGCTGATCGCCGCCGGTTCGACCGCGCAGACCGCGGCGATGGACGTCTGGAAGACCAGCTTCGCCGCCGCCTGCTCCGGCAGCACGATCAACTACCAGGGTGGCGGCTCCGGTGCCGGCATCCAGCAGTTCAACCAGGGCAAGATCCAGTTCGCCGGCTCCGACTCGGCCCTCAAGCCGGCCGAGGTCGACGCCTCCAAGGCGGTCTGCACCGGCGGCCAGGGCATCGACCTGCCGATGGTCGGCGGTCTGATCTCGCTGGTCTACAACGTCGACGGCGTCGACAACCTGGTCCTGGACGGCCCGACCTCCGCCAAGATCTTCGACTCGCAGATCACCAAGTGGAACGACCCGGCGATCGCCGCCCTGAACCCGGGCGCCAAGCTGCCGGACGCGGAGATCCAGACCTTCCACCGCTCGGACGACGCCGGCACCACCGAGAACCTGACCAAGTACTTCGCCGCCGCCGGCGGCGGCGCCTGGACCTACCCGGCCGGCAAGGCCTGGGCGGCCAAGGGCGGCCAGTCGGCCAACGGCAGCGCCGGCGTCTCGGCCCAGGTGAAGCAGGTCAAGAACTCGATCAGCTACGTCGAGCTGGCCTACGCCCAGACCAACAGCCTGAAGAGCGCCGACATCAACACGGGCGCCTCCAAGCCGGTCGCGGCCACCGCCGAGAACGCCGCCAGCACCATCGCCAAGGCCCAGGCCGCCGGCACCGGCAGCGACCTCGCGCTGAAGCTCGACTACGCGACCAAGGACGAGGGCTCCTACCCGCTGGTCCTGATCACCTACGAGATCGTCTGCGACAAGGGCAACAAGGCCGAGACCCTCGACACCCTGAAGTCCTTCCTGACCTACACGGCCAGCGACGCGGGCCAGAAGGCCGTCGGCGAGAAGGGCTACGTCCCGCTGCCGAAGGCCGTGACCGACAAGGTCAACGGCGTCATCGCGACCCTGGCCTGACCCGACAGGACCCCCGGTGGGGCGGCCCCGTGAGCGAGGGGGGCCGGGGCCGCCCCACCGGAACGCACCACACCCAGCACCACGTCCGGGGCACCGCCGCCATGGTGCCGTTCCCCCTTCCGGGGCGGCACCACCAGACCGGAGTAGACCAATGACTTCATCCTCCCCTGCCGCCCCGCGAGGCAGGGAACGCCGGCCGCGCGACAGCCGGGTCGGCGACAAGATCTTCATGAACCTCGCCCGGGGCTCGGGCATCCTGCTGCTGGTCATCATGGCCGCCATCGCGGCGTTCCTGACCTGGCGGTCGGTCCAGGCCCTGAGCACCAACGAAGGCAACTTCCTCACCTCCTTCGAGTGGACGCCGGACGCCCCGAAGCCCGTCTTCGGCATCGCCGTCCTGGCCTTCGGCACCATCGTCAGCGCCGTCATCGCGATGGCGATCGCCGTCCCGGTGGCCATCGGGATCGCGCTGTTCATCTCGCACTACGCGCCGCGCCGGATCGCCCAGCCGTTCGCCTACCTGGTCGACCTGCTCGCCGCCGTCCCCAGCATCGTCTACGGCCTCTGGGGCGCGCTCTTCCTCGTGCCGCACATGGACGGTCTGACCAGCTGGCTCAACGAGTACCTGGGCTGGACGTACATCTTCGACCAGACCAGGACCGGCACCCCGCGCAACCTGTTCACCGTCGGCATCCTGCTGGCGATCATGGTCCTGCCGATCATCACCGCGGTCTCCCGCGAGGTGTTCCGCCAGGTGCCGCGGATGCACGAGGAGGCGGCGCTCGCGCTCGGCGCGACCCGCTGGGAGATGATCCGCACCGCGGTGCTGCCGTTCGGCCGCCCCGGCATCATCTCGGCCTCGATGCTCGGCCTCGGCCGCGCGCTCGGCGAGACCATCGCGGTCGCGGTGGTGCTGTCCGCCAGCAACGTCCTGTCGCTGCACATCCTCGACGCCGGCGGCGGCACCTTCGCGCAGAACATCGCGCTGAAGTTCGCCGAGGCCGGGGACAACGGCCGCAACGCGCTGATGGCCTCCGGCCTCGTCCTGTTCGTCATCACCCTGCTGGTGAACGGTGCCGCGCGACTGATCATCGCCCGCCGCAAGGAGTACTCGGGGGCCAACGCATGACCGTCACCGCGCTCGTCGAGGACGCCCGGCCCGTCGGCCGTCCGCTGACCGCCAACCGCCTGCCCAAGTGGGCCCCGGCCGCCGTCGCCGCCGGCTCGATCGCCCTCGGCTGCGGGATCGGCGCGGTCGGCGGGCTGGCCAGCCACCTCCAGTGGGGCCTGATCTCGGGCCTGCTCTTCCTCCTGATCAGCTACACCCTCTCGGCCCAGGTCGAGGGCCGTCGGCAGGCCAAGGACCGGTTCGCCACCTCGGTGGTCTGGGTCGCCTTCATCCTGGCCGTCGTCCCGCTGGTCGCCCTGACGGTCTACACCGTCCAGCAGGGCATCCACGTGGTCGACGGGAACTTCCTGGGCCACTCCATGAAGGGCGTGATCCAGTCCGGGCCCGGCGGCGGCATCTACCACGCGCTGATCGGCACCCTGGAGCAGGTCGGCCTGGCCACCGCCATCGCCGCCCCGATCGGTCTGCTGACCGCCGTCTACCTGGTCGAGTACGGCCGCGGCACGCTCGCCAAGGCGGTCACCTTCTTCGTCGACGTCATGACGGGCATCCCGTCGATCGTCGCCGGTCTGTTCATCCTCTCGATCTGGAACCTCGCGCTGGGCTTCAGCTACTCCGGCTTCTCGGGCAGCCTCGCACTGGCGATCCTGATGATGCCGGTCGTGGTCCGGTCCACCGAGGAGATGCTCAAGCTCGTCCCGAACGAGCTGCGCGAGGCCTCGTACGCGCTCGGCGTGCCGAAGTGGAAGACCATCCTGCGGATCGTCCTCCCCACCGCGATCGGCGGCATCACCACCGGTGTGATGCTCGCGGTCGCCCGCATCACGGGCGAGACCGCCCCGGTGATGATGCTGGTGTTCGGCGCCGACTCCATCAACAACAACCCGTTCGAAGGCCCGCAGCAGTCCCTGCCGATGTACATCTGGCAGCAGTACTCGCAGGTCAACAACGACTTCGGCTACGCCCGTGCCTGGGGCGCGGCGCTGGTGCTGATCGCCTTCGTGATGGGGCTCAACCTCATCGCCCGGGGCATCGCGCGCTGGCGCTCGCCCAAGGGCGGGCACTGAGCGACCGACTGACGTACGAGACAGACGAGAGAAGCAACGATCATGGCCAAGCGCATCGACGTCAGCGGACTGTCGGCCTTCTACGGCACCACCAAGGCCATCGAGGACATCTCGATGAGCATCGAGCCCCGCTCGGTGACCGCCTTCATCGGCCCCTCCGGCTGCGGCAAGTCCACCTTCCTGCGGACCCTCAACCGGATGCACGAGGTGATCCCCGGCGCCCGGGTCGAGGGCAAGGTCCTCCTGGACGACGAGAACCTGTACGCCTCCAACGTCGACCCGGTCGCCGTGCGCCGCTCGGTCGGCATGGTCTTCCAGCGCCCGAACCCGTTCCCGACCATGTCGATCTACGACAACGTGATCGCCGGTCTCCGGCTCGCCGGCGTGAAGAAGAAGGCCGTGCTGGACGAGGTGGTGGAGCGCTCGCTGAAGGGCGCCAACCTCTGGAAGGAGGTCCACAACCGGCTGAACAAGCCGGGGGCCGGCCTCTCCGGCGGTCAGCAGCAGCGCCTGTGCATCGCCCGCGCCATCGCGGTCGAGCCCCAGGTCCTGCTGATGGACGAGCCCTGCTCCGCGCTCGACCCGATCTCCACCCTCGCCATCGAGGACCTGATCGGCGAGCTGAAGGAGCAGTTCACCATCGTCATCGTGACCCACAACATGCAGCAGGCGGCCCGCGTCAGCGACCGCACCGCCTTCTTCAACCTGGCCGGTGTCGGCCAGCCGGGCAAGCTGGTCGAGCTGGACGACACCCAGCGGATCTTCTCCAACCCGCAGGTCCAGGCGACCGAGGACTACATCTCCGGCCGCTTCGGCTAGACCGGCCCCGTCACGGGCGGCGCCCCGGCGCCGAGCGGCGTGACGGACCGCGAGCTGTCCCGTGGTGCTGCATGGCGGTGCCGCCACGGGGCATGGAAAAGGGCCCGCCCCCGAGATGTGGGGGCGGGCCCTGTCCGTTCGTGCGTCCTGCTCCGCGCGTCCTGCTCCATGCGTCCCGCGGGGCCGTCAGCCCCAGAACAGGTGGGCGAACCAGTACACCAGCGCCGCGACGAGCGCGGCCGCCGGCATCGTGATGAACCAGCCGAGCACGATGTTCTTCGCGACGCCCCAGCGCACCGCGCGGATCCGCTTGGTGGCCCCCGCGCCCATGATCGCCGCGGTGATCACGTGGGTGGTGGAGATCGGCGCCTTGAAGACGAACGAGGTGACGTACATGACCGTGGCGGCGGTGGCCTCGGCGGCGAAGCCCTGCGGCGGGTCCAGCTCGATGATCTTGCGTCCGAGCGTCCGCATGATCCGCCAGCCGCCCGCGTAGGTGCCCAGCGAGAGCATGGTCGCGCAGGAGATCTTCACCCAGACCGGGATCCCGTTGCCGGACTGGTGGCCGGAGATGGTGAGCGCCATCACCACGATGCCCATGGTCTTCTGGGCGTCCTGGAGACCGTGCGCCAGCGCCATCGCGGCGGCCGAGGCGGTCTGGGCGACCCGGAAGTTGCGCTTGGCCTTGTGCGGGTTGGCCCGGCGGAAGATCCACAGGATCGCCAGCATCACCAGGAAGCCGCCGACCAGGCCGACCACCGGCGAGACGATCATCGGGATGACGATCTTGTCGAGGACCCCGCTCCAGATCACGTCGATGCCGCCGGCCATCGCCGCGCCCACCATGCCGCCGAACAGCGCGTGCGAGGAGGAGGACGGCAGGCCGAAGTACCAGGTGACCAGGTTCCAGGCGATCGCCCCGACCAGGGCGGCGAACAGGATCACCATGCCCTTGTCGCCGGTGGGGGTCTCGATGATCCCCTTGGAGACGGTGTGCGCCACGCCGCTGCCGAGGAACGCGCCGGCCAGGTTCATCACCGCGGCCATCGCCAGTGCCGCCCGGGGGGTGAGCGCCCGGGTGGAGACCGAGGTGGCGATCGCGTTCGCCGAGTCGTGGAAGCCGTTGGTGTACGTGAAGAAGAACGCAACGCCGACGACGGCGATGAGTGCTGCCATGTCCACGAGGGTCAGGACTCCTTGACGGCGATGGTCTCCACCGTGTTGGCGACGTGTTCGAACGCGTCCGCCGCCTCCTCAAGGACGTCCACGACCTGCTTGAGCTTGAGGACCTCGATGGCGTCGTACTGACCGGAGAACAGGTGGGCGAGCAGCTTGCGGTGGATCTGGTCGGCCTGGTTCTCCAGCCGGTTGACCTCGATCCAGTACTCGGTGAGGTTGGACATGCTGCGCAGGTTCGGCATCGCCTCGGCGGTGAGCTCCGCGGCGCGCGCCAGCACCTCGATCTGCTGCTCGATGCCCTTCGGCAGGGTCTGGATGTCGTAGAGGACGACCAGGTCGACGGCCTCCTCCATGAAGTCCATGATGTCGTCCAGCGACGAGGCGAGGCTGTAGATGTCCTCGCGGTCGAAGGGCGTGATGAAGGACGAGTTCAGCTGGTGGAAGACGGCGTGGGTGGTGTCGTCCCCGGCGTGCTCGGCGGCGCGCATGCGCTCGACGATCTCCGCACGGGCCGACACGTCTGATCCCAGCAGCTCCAAGAGGAGCTTCGATCCGACGACGAGGTTCTCCGCCGCGGCGGCGAACATGTCGTAGAAGCTCGTCTCCTTCGGGGTCAGGCTAAAACGCACGGAAATCTCCGATGTGCGGGGTAGGGACTGAACGATGCTAGGTGCAACCAAGCGCAATCACGCAAACGGGGGGCCGGGGAAGGAGCCGGAAGCTCCCCTTCCGTTCGGCTGCCGCACCGGCTGATCCGGACCGCACCGCCACGTGCGGACTCGAGCCCTCAGTCTGACGGAACCTCGCCCGGATTGTCCCCGTCGTGCGTACGGAAGACCGGGGCGCCGCTCAGACGGGTGAACCGCCGGCCACCCCCGCTCCCGGCCCCGCGGCACGTGCCGGGTCGGCCGTCGGAACACCACGGAGGGCCCCGGTGTTGGACACTGGTGGCCGACGCAGCCACCAGGCACTGAGACGAAGGCGGGGCCGATGACCACCACGCAAGCGCGCACCGAGCCGGAGCACGCGCAGGGGACCGACCCGCACGCCGGCCACGCCCCGGCCGGGCACCACGGCCCGCACGGCTACAGCGCGCAGAAGGACGCCCACCTCAAGCGGCTGCGCCGGATCGAGGGCCAGATCCGCGGCCTCCAGCGCATGGTGGACGAGGACGTCTACTGCATCGACGTGCTCACCCAGGTCTCGGCCGGCACCAAGGCGCTGCAGTCCTTCGCGCTCTCCCTGCTGGAGGAGCACCTGCGGCACTGCGTCGCCGCGGCCGCCGAGGAGGGCGGCGCCGAACTGGACGCCAAGGTGGCCGAGGCCACCGCCGCGATCAGCCGCCTGCTGCGCAGCTGAGCCGCAGGCCGTCCGCCGCTCCGGGGCCCGCCGCGCGGGCCCCGCTAGCCGTCGGCCTCCCGGTCGGCCTGCCCGGGTTCGCTCCGGTCCAGCAGCACCTCGTCGATCCGCTCGGTCGGCAGCCGGTCGCCGGAGCTGGCCGTCGCGGCGATCATCAGCTCCCCGGCCAGATCGATCTCGTCGAGGGCCGCGTCGTCGTGGCCGCCGCTGCGGCCGCCCGTGGACGACACCACCTGCACCACCCCTTCAGTGCCTCGCCAGCCCGGGCGGCAGCCACCCGGAGCCCAGCCTAGGCACTCCGGGGCCCGTCCACATGGCACGGACGGGCCATCTCGGCACCGCCGAAACGGGTGGCCGTCGCTCCCCGGACGGCCACCCGCCCCGGCCGCACCCCGTCTCGCCCCGGCCGCCCGGGAAGCATCGGACCCGCCCTACTTCGGGCTCTCCGTGGGCTTCATCTGGTAGATGTCCGAGGCCGCGGGCTCGGCCGCCTCCACCGGCTTGCCGAAGTCCGCCAACGAGGTCGTCGACGTCACCTTCACCTGGTCCTTGGGCTCCTTCGACCCGGCCACCCCGGCGAAGGTGAACACCTCGACCACCTTGCGCAGCCGGCCCTGGTCGTCCAGCCAGGCGTCGTACGGGACCTCCTTGACGGTGAAGGTCTGCGCGCCCGTCCGCAGGCCGTCCCCGCCCCGCCCGCCGGTCGCGTCGGCGGCCTTCGCCAGGTCCAGGGTGCCCCGGTAGTGGTGCAGCGCGACGCCGTCGACGGTCTCGGTGCCCACCGCCTCCGCCTTCTGCGCCCCGCGCAGCGCCCCCGCCGCCGAGGCCGGGTCGGTGGCGCCGCTGCTGACCAGGTTGCCGTCCGGCAGCTGACGCACGTCCAGCTTGACCCACTTGCCCTCGGGGACCTTGGCGCCGCTGTTCTGGAGGTAGACGGTGCCCGGCAGGACCACCTCGACGATCTTCCCGGTGGTCGCCGCGCCCGGCGGCACCTGGACCTCCAGCCGGCCGATCCGCTTGACGTAGTCGTAGCCGCCCGTGCCGCTGAACGAGGCCTTCTTCTCGGCGGACTCGGTGACCAGCTCCGTCGCGGTGTGCGCGGAGCCGGTGCGGCCGGTGATGTCGGCGGCGTTGCGCACCGCCGTCAGCGGGTCCGCGGCGAGCTGGTCGGGCGCGGCCGACTGCTGGTCGGAGGAGCCGTCGGCGGATCCTCCGGAGCAGCCGGCGGCCCCCGCGGCCAGGGCGGCGGCGAGCAGGGCGGCCCCGGCCGCCGAGCGCAGGTGCGGACCCGGCCGGCGTGCCGGCCGTCCGGTGCGCTGCTGGTCGGTCATCTTCATCCTCGCGACAACCCCCTCGGGCCCGACTGCCCCGCCGGACACCACCGGTGGGCAGAGCTCTTTCCGGGCAAACGAGTTGGGGCGCGAAGGGTTACGGGGCCGGTACCGCCGGAGCGTCGCGCGGGAGGCGTCCGGCGCGTTACGGTGAACCACGTGCACAGTGAGCTGCCGGTCGCACCCGGCACCACCAGGATGCCCGAACACCGCCTCGTGATCAGCGAGCGCGGCTCCTTCGCCTTCGCGACCTGCAGCTGCGGCTGGTACTCCCCGGCCCGCCGCTCGCGCGACCTGGCCCGCCGTGAGGGGGCCGACCACCTCGCCGGGAACGGCGCCGAGCCGGACTGACCGCCTGGACCGCTTGGCCGCGTCCGCCCGCGGGCTCAGGCCGCGAGGTCGGACTCCGGCGGCTGCTCCCCGGCCCGCACCGCCCCGCGCCCGCGCCGACGGCCGCGCGGACCGGCCCCGCCGCGGGCCGCGCCGCCGCGCTCGGGCGCCCGGATCAGCGGGGCGACCGCCGTCCGGCTCAGCGCGTGGCAGAACGGCACCAGCACCGCCATCGCGATCGGCGCCAGCAGCAGCACCACGGCGACGGCCAGCGCGAAGCCGCCGATCACGTCGGTCGGGTAGTGGACGCCCATGAACATCCGGCAGAAGCCCTGGAGCAGCGCCAGCCCGCCGGCGATCCAGCCCAGCCTGCGGTTCACCAGGAACAGCGCCACCGCGACGCCCATCGTCATGGTCGAGTGGTCGCTGACGAAGGAGTGGGTGCCGGCCTTGCCGTCCACCAGCACCAGCAGCCCCGGATGGTCGACGAAGGGGCGCGGGCGGTTCACGATCGCGGCGATCGGCAGGTTCGCCAGCTCGGCGACCGCCACCGAGAGCGGCACCCAGAGCAGCCCGGCCATCGCCACCGGCGCGTCCGGACGGCGCCTGGCCTGGAGCCAGGCCACCAGGCCCAGCATCGCCAGGCCGATCAGGATGCCGTACTCGCCGATCCACGAGACCAGGTGGTCAAGCCACTGCGGGGAGCGCTTGGCCAGGCCGTTGACGGCGTAGAGCAGGTCGAGGTCGGGGTTGGTCGTGTCGGCAAGCGGCGTCGACACGCCGCACCTCCTTCTGGTCCACTGCACCTGTACGTTCCCGCCGGGGCCGGCCCGGCGCCGAAAGCTGACGGGGGGCCACCGGACCCAACGTCATCGCCGGGACACAGCGTTCCATGGAAACACGCGGTTATGTAAACGTGACTCAGCGTCCACAGCGCGCACACAGGTCCCGGCCGTCCCGGCCTCCTCGGGCCTACCCTCCCGTCCCGGTGGGGCTCGGCCCGGCCTGCGCGGGCGGGGCGGCGGCCGCGGGCCGGCCGGAGGCCGCCGGGGTGCCGCTCGGTGCACCGCTCGGAGCACTGCCCGGTGCGCCGCCCTGGCCTCCCGCCGGGGCGGTGGGCTCCGTCCCGCCCGGCCGGCTCGGGGCGTTCACCACGCCGTCGTTGTTGCGGGTCGGCAGCGCCTGGGCGCCGTCCGAGGTGACCCGGGTCGCGCCGATGTACTCCCGGGTGTCGATCTTGTCGTAGCGGATCACCGCGCCGGTGTGCGGCGCGTTGATCATGTACCCGCCGCCGACGTAGATCCCGACGTGGTGGATGCTCCGCGGATCGCTCAGGTCCGTCGCCCAGAACACCAGGTCGCCCGGCCGCAGCTGGTCCCGCGACGGGTGCGGCCCGGCGTACCACTGGTCGTTGGCCACCCGGGGCAGGGTGATGCCCACACTGGCGAACGCGGCCTGGGTCAGGCCCGAGCAGTCGAACCGCCCGTTCTGCGAGGGCAGGCCCTCGCCGCCCCACAGGTACGGGGTGCCGAGCTTGGTCTGCGCGAAGTAGATCGCGGCCGACGACTGCGCGGACACCTCCAGCGGCGCGGTCGGCGAGACCGGAGCGGTGAAACTGCGGGCCATCGCCTGGATGTTCCGCACGTAGCCCTGGGTCTCCCGGTACGGCGGGATCCCGTTGTACTTGAGCACCGCGCCCTCGCCGGCGTTGTAGGCGGCCAGCAGGTTGGCCTGCGGGTCGCCCGGGACCTTCGCGACCTGCTTGGCGATCGCGCAGTCGTAGGTCGCGGCCGAGGCGATCGCGTCCAGCGGGTCCCAGACGTCCGCCCTGCCGTCCCCGTTGCCGTCGGTGGCGTACGAGCTCCAGGTGCCCGGCATGAACTGCGCCATGCCCTGCGCCCCGACCCCGGAGCGCGCCTTGGGGTCGAAACCGCTCTCCTGGTACAGCTGCGCCGCGAGCATCGGCGGGGAGATCTCCGCGCAGAGCGCACCCCACCGCTGGATCGGTTCCTGGTAGGCCGCGGGGACCGTTCCGGGGGACAGGGCGGAACGATTCGCCGCCTGCTGCGGCGTCCCACTCGCCGCATAAGTCCCTATCGTCACCAGCCCGATGAACCCGAAACCAACAACTCCCGCAGCGACGGCGGCCGTACCGGCCTTCCGGAGTACCATCAGCACCATCCCGACGAGTCGTCAGTCGAAGTGTCCCGGAAGGCGTTGCTCACCGCAATCATCAGAGATACGAACAGTGAGCGCTATCCTTCGTACGGTGTACATCCTCGCGTACGTGTCCGATGCCTCACGACCAATCCGCGAGAAGTAGCCAAGTCGACATCAGATCTGGCCAAGAATAGGTACCGACCCTTCGCGCGGGCCGGGTCCGGGCCCTTGAATTTGCCTGATCGGGCGGTGAGATGGAAATGAACCTGAGCAGCGTGCACACCAATGCGGTCAGCCACCTGGCCGAGGACCCCCCCAAGAAGCCGAACATCGACACCATCATCGGCGGAATCGCCCCGGACTGGGGGCCGTTCGCGACCCTCGGGTCGGAGGCACGGGTGATGGTCGAGGTCATCATGGCCGTCGCCATCCTCCTCTGCCTCGGCATCGCGGTCTGGGGCGCGGCCAAGCAGCGGATCGGGGCGACCGCGATGCGCGACAGCTTCGGCGCCGAACAGGGCAAGGGGCTGATCGTCGCCGGACTGACCGGCGTGTTCATCATCGGATCACTCGGCACTCTGTTCACCATTGTCTACGGCATGGCGATCTGACGATCGGACAGCAGTAGTCCGACCTGCCTGAGACCGGGTCCCCGTCCGGACCCCCTCCGACGGCCGGCCCGCCAGGACCCCACCCCCGTTCCCACCCTCCGCTCGCGCCCGCCCCCGGGCGGAGGGCCCCCGGAGCCGCCCCGGCTCCCCGCACCAGGAGGGCCGCCGTGCCGTTGTCCGACGACCAGCCGCGCACCCGTACGCGCCTGCCGGTCGGCGAACAGTCCTCCCCCCAGCAGAACCACCGTCAGTCCCGCCCGCTGCGCGCCCTGCTGGCCGTCCTCGTGGTCGTCACCCTGCTCGTCGTGGCCATCGCCATCGCCAACCGGGTCACACCCGGCAGCGGAAGCGGCACCGGAGGCGGCGGCGCCTCCGCCGACCGCGCCGGCTCCGGCTCCGGCGCCGGCCCCGCCCCCAGCGGCGACCAGCCCGTCGGCACCACCGTCAACGGCATCCCCACCGGCTACCCGCACACCGAACCCGGCGCCCAGTCGGCCGCCACCAACTACGCGGTGGCGATCGGCTCCGCGGACATGTTCCGCACCGACAGCCGGCACGGCATCATCGCCACCATCGCCGACCTGGGCGCCCTGGCGGGGCTCCAGGGCCGGCTGGACCAGGGCTTCGGCGGCGACACCGCCACCCGCTACGGCCTCGACGCCCAGGGCCACGCGCCCAAGGGCCTCACCTTCGTCAGCCGCACGGTACCGGTCGGCACCAAGTCGACGGGCTACAGCGACGGCGACGCCAAGGTCGAGGTGTGGTGCACCGGCCTCACCGGCCTCGCCGGCGAGCACTCCGTCCAGCCGGTGACCACCAACTGGTTCACCCTCACGCTCTCGCTGCACTGGACGGGCAGCGACTGGAAGCTCACCGACTACACCAGCAGGCAGGGCCCCGCGCCGCTGCCCGCAGACCAGCAGGCCGCCACCGCCGATGAGATCACCGGCGCCGTCCAGCAGTTCGGGGGGTTCCGCTTTGCGCGTTGACCAGACCTCACGCCGTTCCGGCGCACGGCGCCGCGTGGGCACCCTCGCCGGTGTGCTGGCCACCTTGCAGGTGGCGGCGCTGGCGGCCGCCCAGCGGGTGTTCGCGGAGCCGTCGCCGACGCCGAATCCGAGCGGCACCGCCAAATCCAACTGCCCTGACCTGCCGATCTCGGGCAGCGACATTCTCTGCGCCGACAAGCCCGGCGGGGGCTCCCTCCCCGGGGGCGGCGCCGTCGGGGCCGTGACCGATCCGCTCGGGTCGTTGGCCAAGAGCTGTGCGCAGGCCGCCGCGTGGGTGGTGCGGAAGTTGTCGGGGGCGATCGACGGGACGACGCAGGTGGACTTCACCAATGCGTCGTTCCTGCAGCAGTACGCCGTGGTGTTCGCCGTGTCGACGGTGATCACGCTGGTGCTGTGGCTGCTGGCGGTGGCGAAGCGGGCGGTGCGGGGGGCGCCGTTGGCGACGGCGTTCTCGGAGGCGATCGGCTTCCTGTGGCTGACGGTGGTGGCGTCCGCGTTCACGCCGTTGATCCTGTACACCGTGGTGAGCGTGACGGACGGGCTGACCAAGGCGATCGCGGTCGGGACGAAGACGGACACCGGGTCGTACCTGGGGGGCTTCGCCGACACGCTGGAGAAGGGCGACGTGGGCGGCGGCCCGCTGATACTCGTGATCGTGTCGCTGGTCGCGGTGCTGGCGGCGGCGGTGCTCTGGGTGGAGCTGCTGATCCGGGCGGCGATGCTGTACGTCGGCGCGCTGCTGGGTACGGCGGTGTACGCGGGGCTGGTGGACCGGCAGCTGTGGAAGCACGTGCGGCGCTGGGCGGGGGTGATGCTGGCGGTGGACCTGGCGAAGCCGATCATCGTGGTCATCCTGGGTCTGGCGGGCGCGGTGGCGACCGGCTCCGGGGCGGACGACGACTTCGCCCGGGTGCTGTCCGGGCTGGCGATCCTGTTCCTGTCGATCTTCGCGAGCGCCTCGGTCTACCGCTTCGTGCCGGGCTTCGGCGACGAGATGCTGAACATGCGCGGGGCCCGGGCCAATGCCGTGCAGGCCGGTTCGGCGATGATCAACGGCACCGCGAACCTGATGAAGCAGGGCATCAGCACCCACGGCGACCGCGGTCAGGCGGCCGGTACGGGTGGCGGCGGGGGTGCCGGCGGCGGTTCGGTCGCGCCGGGCATCGCCGCGCACGCCGGGCGGACGCCGTCCCCGCCGCCGCAGGGCGGGCCGAAGCAGGGCCCGGTTCCGATCCGCGACAGCAATCCAGCGAAGGGAGGGTGACGGGTAAGTGAGCAGTGAACCGCTCGGCCAGTACGGTGCCCAGTACGCCCAGCCGTACGTCCACCAGCGCCGCACCTACCTGATCGGCAAGGCCCGCCCGAACGCGCCGATCGGCCGGAACCGGGAGTCCGGCGAGATCGTGCTGATCATCTTCGGGGCCTTCCTCGGCATGCTCTGGGGCCTGCTGATGCCGGTCCTGCCGCTGCGGATCGGCGGTCTGGTCGGTCTGCCGGCGCTCGCCATCGCGGCGGTGTACGTGCCGTACCGCAGGCGGACGTTCTACAAGTGGGTGGAGATCAACCGCACCTACCGCCGGACGGTCCGCAGCGGGCGGGCGGTGTGGCGTTCGGACGTGATGGACGCGGGTACCCGGCTGGACGGCCGGGAGGTGGAGGTCGGCCCGCCGCCGGGGGTGGGGCGGCTGCGCTGGCTGACGGCGCCGTTCGGGCCGGACGAGGTCGGGGTGCTGATGCACCTGGAGCGGCGCACGGTGACGGCCGCGATCGAGATCGAGGGCCCGGGCGTGGGCCTGCGGGACTCGGAGGACCAGGAGGCCCTGGTCGACCGCTTCGGGACGCTGCTGAAGCACGTCGCCAACGGGGACGGCTTCGTGACCCGGCTGCAGATCCTGGCCCGGACCCTGCCGGCCGACCCGGACGCGCACGCCAAGGACGTCGAGCGGCGCGGGGACCCGTCCTCGCCGCGCTGGCTGCAGGACTCGTACGACCAGCTCCAGTCGATGGTGTCGACCTCCTCGGAGCAGCACCGGGCGTACCTGGTGGCCTGCATGCACTACACCCGTGACCTGGCCGCCGAGGCGCACGCGATGGGCCGGACGGCCACCGGGCGGCGGGCGCGGGACGACGAGGGGCTGGCGGCCGTCATGGCGCGCGAGCTGACCGACATCTGCGCCCGGCTGGCCGAGGCGGACATCCGGGTGCGCCAGCCGCTGGGCCAGGCCCGGCTCTCCTCGCTGCTGCACTCGATGTACGACCCGGACCACCCGATCGACCACATCCAGGCGATGTCCCGGCGCAACGCCTGGCCGGCCGAGCTGGACGCGACCGACCCGCAGTACCTGCAGGCGAAGACCCGGGAGTCGGCGACCCGGGAGCCGTGGTGCCACGCGACCGCGTGGATCAAGGAGTGGCCGCTCACCCCGGTGGGCGTCAACTTCCTGGCGCCGCTGCTGGTGCACACCCCGGACGTGATCCGGACGGTCGCGGTGACGATGGACCTGGAGCCCACCGACGTCGCGATCGAGCGGATGCTGACCGAGAAGACCAACGACGAGGCCGAGGCGAGCCGCGCGGCCAAGATGAACCGCACGGTCGACCCGCGCGACCTGGCCCACACCGGCCGGGTGGACCAGCGCGGCGACGACCTGGCCTCCGGCGCGGCCGGGGTGAACCTGGTCGGCTACATCACGGTCTCCTCGCGCAACCCCGACGCGCTGGCCCGCGACAAGCGGACCATCCGGGCCTCGGCCGGCAAGAGCTACCTCAAGCTGGAGTGGTGCGACCGCGAGCACCACCGGGCCTTCGTCAACACCCTCCCGTTCGCCACCGGCATCCGCCGCTGAGCGGACGCACTCGCGCACCCGTGCACCCGCACACCCGTACGTCCGTCCACCGCTGACCCGTCAGGAGCCCGCCCATGGCGCTCGGCAACCTCTCCGAGGCGTTCACCAGCCTGATGTTCGGCAAGGTGGAGACCACCCGTCTGCCGGTGCGCACCTCCACCGGCCAGGCGCAGGCCGTCTATCTGCCGACCGCCGCGCCGGGGCTGGGCGACTCCGGGGTGATCATCGGGCGCGAGGTGTACAGCGGCAAGGGGTACGTCTACGACCCGTTCCAGCTGTACGGGCAGCAGCTGCCCGCGCCGCACTGGCTGGTGCTCGGCGAGTCCGGCAACGGCAAGTCGGCGCTGGAGAAGACGTACGTGCTGCGGCAGCTGAGGTTCCGCGACCGCCAGGTCGTGGTGCTGGACGCGCAGGGCGAGGACGGCGTGGGCGAGTGGAACCTGATCGCCAACGCGCTGGGCATAAAGCCGGTCCGGCTGGACCCGATGGCGGCCCGGGACGGCGGGGTGAAGCTCAACCCGCTGGACCCGGCGATCACCCAGAACGGCCAGCTGTCGCTGCTGCGCACGATCGTCGAGGTGGCGATGGGGCGCGGGCTGGAGGAGCGGGCCGGCTTCGCGCTGAAGGCCGCGCACGCCCACGTGGTGGCCTCGGTGAGGGACCGCCAGCCGGTGCTGGACGACATCATCGACACCCTGCGCAACCCCGAACTGTCCTCGGTGGAGTCGCTGGGTGTGGCGGTGGGCGAGGTGCAGTCCTGGGGCCTGGACGTGGCGCTGGTGCTGGACCGGCTGGTCGACGGCGACCTGCGGGGCATGTTCGACGGGTCGACGACCGACGGCATCGACCTGGACGCGCCGCTGATCGTCTTCGACCTCTCGCACATCGACCGCAACTCGATCGCGATGCCGATCCTGATGGCGATCGTCGGGGTGTGGCTGGAGCACACCTGGATCCGGCCGGACCGGAAGAAGCGCATCTTCCTGGTCGAGGAGGCCTGGCACATCATCAACAGCCCGTTCGTGGCCCAGCTGTTCCAGCGGCTGCTGAAGTTCGGCCGCCGGCTCGGCCTGTCCTTCGTCGCGGTGGTCCACCACCTGTCCGACGTGGTGGACGGCGCGGCGGCCAAGGAGGCCTCGGCGATCCTGAAGATGGCCTCGACCCGGACGATCTACATGCAGAAGGCCGAGGAGGCGCGGGCCACCGGCCGGGTGCTGGGCCTGCCGCGCTGGGCGGTGGAGATCATCCCGACCCTGTCGCCGGGCATCGCGGTCTGGGACGTCAACAGCAACGTCCAGGTGGTCAAACACATCATCACCGAGGCGGAGCGCCCGCTGGTCTACACCGACCGCGCGATGACCGAGGACGCGGTGGCCGAACGGGTGCGCGCGGACCAGAAGTTGGCGGCCGAGCCGGGGGTCTGAGGGGCCTTCTCCGCAGGCTCCGCACCCGGCGGACGGTGACGGTTCGTCCGTAGGTAATCCTCTCGTTACGTTCCACGTCCTGACAGCTACGCGCGTTGACCCTAGGCTTCGCAGTCGCAACACATGTCACACGCCCGAACGCCGCCGCTGTCCGCAGCCGGTGCTCCCTCCAAGGTGCAGGGGAACCCTTCATGCTCACCGTCAGATCCCGACGGACGGCGCTCGCCGTCGTCGCCGCCGCTGGTCTGCTCGGCACGGTCGTCGTGCCGACGGCCGCCCAGGCCGCCGACGCCAAGCGCCACAAGACCGTCAACCTCCAGCTGCTGGCGATCAACGACTTCCACGGCAACCTGGAGCCTCCGGCCGGTTCGTCCGGCACGATCAAGGAGATCGACCCGGCCACCGGCAAGGAGGTCGCCACCCCGGCCGGCGGCATCGAGTACCTGGCCACCGAGCTGCGCAAGGCGCGCATCCCGGCCGACGACTCGATCACCGTCGCGGCCGGCGACATCATCGGCGCCAGCCCGCTGACCTCGGCGCTCTTCCATGACGAGCCGACCATCGAGGCGATGGACAAGCTCGGCCTGGACGTCACCTCCGTGGGCAACCACGAGTTCGACGAGGGCGCGCAGGAGCTGCGTCGCATGCAGGACGGCGGCTGCCACCCGACCGACGGCTGCTACGAGCCCGGCCGCACCTTCAAGGGCGCCAACTTCAACTACCTGTCGGCCAACGTCACCGACGAGAAGACCGGCAAGCCGCTGCTGGCGCCCTACTGGGTGACCAAGTCCCAGGGCGTGAAGGTCGGCTTCATCGGCGTCACCCTGGAGGGCACGCCGAACATCGTGACCGCCGAGGGCGTCAAGGGCCTGAAGTTCGCCAACGAGGTCACCACGATCAACAAGTACGCCGCCGAGCTCAAGGCCAAGGGCGTCAACTCGATCGTCGCGCTGATCCACGAGGGCGGCTACCCGGCCAGCAGCGTCTACAACTACGACTGCGGCGCGGCCGGTCAGGGCATCTCCGGCCCGATCGTCGACATCGCCAAGAAGATCGACCCGGCGGTCGGCGCCATCGTCACCGGCCACACCCACAACGCGTACGCCTGCAGCATCCCCGACCCCAATGGCGTCCCGCGCTCGGTGACCAGTGCCGCCTCCTTCGGCCGGCTCTTCACCGAGATCGACATGAAGCTGGACAAGACCACCGGCGAGATCGTGCGCCCCTCGGTCAAGGCCGAGAACCACGTGGTGCGCCGCACGGTCGAGAAGGCGTCGGACATGACGGCGCTGGTCGACCACTACTCCAAGCTGGCCGCCCCGATCGCCAACCGTCCGGTCGGCTACGTCGCCTCGGACATCAACGGCCGCGGCAGCAGCGACCTGGAGAAGCCGCTCGGTGACGTGATCGCCGACTCGCAGCTCGCCGGGCTGGCCCCGGCCGACAAGGGCGGCGCCCAGGTCGCCTTCATGAACCCCGGCGGCATCCGCTCCGACCTGGTCTACAAGGCCTCCGGCGGCGAGGGCGACGGCGTGGTGACCTACGGCGAGGCGTTCACCGTCCAGCCGTTCACCAACATGATGCAGGTCAAGACGCTGACCGGGGCCCAGCTGATCCAGCTGCTCCAGCAGCAGGTGAGCGGTTCCAACGCGGCCGCGCCGAAGGTCCTCCAGGTGTCCTCGAACCTGCACTACACCCTGGACATGCGCAAGACCGGTGCGGACCGGGTGGTCGTGGACTCGGTGCGGCTGAACGGCGCGCCGGTCGACCCGGCGGCCACTTACCGGGTCGCGGCCAACGAGTTCCTGGCCGGCGGCGGCGACGGCTTCCCGGCCTTCGCGGCCGGCACCGACAAGCTGGTCGGCGCCTCGGACCTGGACGTCTTCGTGGCCTACCTGAGCGCCCACAGCACGGCGGCCTCGCCGCTCCAGGCCCCGGCGCGGGACCGGATCAAGATCATCGGCCCGGGCAGCGACATCGACTGACCGTGAGCCGGCTCCGGGGCGTGAGCCCTGGGACGGGGGCGGGTGGGGCGCTGTCGGGGCGCCCCACCCGCCCCTTTCGTCATTCCGTCATTCCGTCATTCCGGGGCGGGGCCGCCGGGCAGGCGGACGGTGGCCAGCGCGCCCGGACCGCCGTCCGCGGCCGGGCCGAGGGTGACCTCGCCACCCGCCTCCCGGACGCTCTGCGCGACGATCGACAGCCCGAGGCCGGAGCCGGGCAGCTGGCGCGAGGAGGGCGAGCGCCAGAACCGGTCGAAGACGTACTGGAGCTCGTCCGGCGGGATGCCGGGGCCGTGGTCACGGACGGTCAGCACGCCCCGGTGCAGCCGGACGTCGATGGTGCCGCCGGGCGGGCTGTACTTGACCGCGTTGTCCAGCAGGTTGATCACCGCCCGTTCCAGCCCGGCCGCGTCGCCGTGCACGTACCAGGGCTCGGTGTCGGTCTCGAAGACCAGCCCCGGGCCGCGCAGCTTGGCCCGTTCGACGGCCCGTCCGGCGAGCTCGTGCAGGGCGACCACGGTGGGGGCCGGGCCGCTCTTCGGGGTGTCCGGGCGGGAGAGCTGGAGCAGGTCGCCGATCAGCACGGTGAGCTCCTGCATCTGCGCCTTCATGTTGCCGAGCAGCTTGGTCTTGGTGGCGGCGGGCAGCGGGCGGCCGGTGTCGTTGCTGCGGATCAGCAGGTCGACGTTGGTGCGCAGGGAGGTCAGCGGGGTGCGGAGCTCGTGCCCGGCGTCGGCTATCAGCCGGGTCTGCCGCTCGCGGGAGTTGGCGAGGGCGGTGCTCATCGAGTTGAAGGACGTGGAGAGGCGGGCGATCTCGTCGTGTCCGTTGACCGGGATGGTGGTGCCCACCTCCTCGGTCCGGGCGATGTGCTCGACGGCGTCGGTGAGCTGGTCGACGGGCTTGAGGGAGGAGCGGGCGACCAGCCGGCCGGCGATGGCGGCGAGCAGGATGCCGCCGGCGGAGACCGCGCCGAGCAGGATGGCGAGGCCCTGGAGGGAGTCCTCGACGGGCTGGGTGGAGGTGGCCACCATCAGCAGGGCCGGCCCCGACGCGGAGTGGGCCAGCGAGATCCGGACGACTGCCGGGGTCCCGTCGGTGAAACGGCCGTCGCGGATGATCGACTGGCCGTTCTTGAGCTTGAACCCGGCTGCGTCACCGGGCTGGACCACGATCGCCTTGGTCGCGTTCGGGGGCAGGCAGACGCCCGTCGGGTTGGCCTTCACGAACTGGGTGTCCCGGGCCACCGCGCTGCCGTTCTCCGAGGTGAGGCCCGTCGGCTGGTTCGCCAGGGCCTGTTCCGCGGTCGGGTAGCAGAGCAGGGGCACTCGGGGCCCCGGCGGCAGCGTCGCGTTGGCCAGGTCGGTCCGCACCTGGTCGTAGAGCTGCTTCTCCACGATGAACCAGCACGCCAGCGCCGACAGCGCGATCGCCACCGCCACCGCCGCCGCGCTCAGGAAGGTGAGGCGGCTGCGCAGCGAGCGGGAGCGGAACCAGTGGAGGAGACGCTGTCGGCGGCGGGGCGTGCGGGGCGGTGCCAGCGGGGGTGCCAGCGGTGGGGGCGGGACGTGGTTCACGCGCTCGTGCCGGCGGCCGGGCGCAGGGCGTAGCCGACGCCGCGTACGGTCTGGATCAGGCGGGGCATGCCGCCCTGCTCGGTCTTGCGGCGCAGGTACATCACGTACACGTCGAGGGAGTTGGAGGAGGGCTCGAAGTCGAAGCCCCAGACCGCCTTGAGGATCTGTTCGCGGGTGAGGACCTGGCGGGGGTGGGCGAGGAACATCTCCAGCAGCATGAACTCGGTGCGGGTGAGCTCGATCGGCTTGCCGGCCCGGGTGACCTCGCGGGTGGCGGTGTTCATCCGCAGGTCGGCGAAGGCGAGCACCTCGCTCTCGTCCTCGACGGCGGCGCGGGCGGCGGCCTCGGCGGCGAGGGCGTTGCGGCGCAGCAGGGCGCGGACGCGGGCGAGCAGTTCGTCGAGCTCGAAGGGCTTGGCGAGGTAGTCGTCGGCGCCGACGTCGAGGCCGGTGACGCGGTCGCCGACGGCGTCGCGGGCGGTCAGCATCAGCACCGGGACGGTGTCGCCGCGGGAGCGCATCCGGCGGACGGCGGTGAGGCCGTCCATCCGGGGCATCATGATGTCCAGCAGGACGAGGTCGGGCCGGTCGCGTTCGACGGATTCCAGGGCTTCGTAGCCGTCGGTGGCGGTGGCGACCTCGTACCCCTCGAAGGCGAGGCTGCTCTCCAGGGCGTCCCGGAGGGCGGGTTCGTCGTCGACCACGAGGAGCCGGGCGAAGGGGTGGCCGGCCTCGGCGGTGGTGCGGTCGTCGGCGGACGGGGTCATGGGCGGGTGCCCTTTCTCGTCGGGTGGAGGGCCTGCTGGGAGCAATTGTCCGTCTCAGGGAGCGGTGCTCACAGGTTCTGGCCGGCTTCGAGCTTCGGCAGGACCTGCTTGATGTCGTTGATCGGGATGGCGAAGCCGAGGCCGACGCTGCCGGCCGAGCCGCCGGAGGAGCCGGATCCGCCGGGCGCGTACATCGCCGAGTTGATGGCGATGACCTGGCCGTTGGCGTTGATGAGCGGGCCGCCGGAGTTGCCGGGGTTGAGCGCGGCATCGGTCTGGAAGGCCTTGTAGGTGGTGGTGCTGCCGCTGTCGGACTGCGGGGCGGTGCCGCGCAGGCCGGGCACGCCGGGCAGGTAGGGGAGGCCGAAGCCGCCGTTGTTGCTGGTGCTGCCCTCGTCGAGCTGGACGGTGACGTCGCGGTTCTCGGCGCTGATGATGCCGGAGGTGACGGTGCCGGTGAGGCCGTCGGGGTTGCCGATGGCGACGACCGGGTCGCCGATGGCCACGGTGGAGGAGTCGCCGAGGACGGCGGGGGTGAGGTTCTTCGCGCCGGTGGCGGTGATCACGGCGACGTCGAGGGCCTTGTCGGTGCCGGTGACGGTGGCCTGGGCGGTGGAGCCGTCCTTGAAGGTGACGGTGATCCGGCCGCCGGCGGACGCGGTGTCGATCACGTGGTAGTTGGTGAGGATCTGTCCGTCGGTGTTCAGGACGACGCCGGTGCCGGTGGCGGTGCCGTTGCCGGTCTTGACGGTGATCTCGACGGTGCTGGGCGAGACGGCGGCGGCGACGGCGGCCACGTCGGCGGTGCCGTCGGAGCGGGCGGAGACCGGGCTGGCGATGGTGCCGACGCGGTTCTCGGAGCCCTGGTGGTCGGCGGCGACCAGGCCGCCGGTGACCCCGCCGAGGACGGCCGCGACCGCGGCGACGGCGGTGACCAGGGCGAGCCGGCCGCGCAGCAGTCCGCGCCGGGCCCGGCCGCCGTGGTGGCCGGGGCCCTCGGGGGAGCCCGGTCCGAGGATCGTGGGCGGCTCGGGCGGGATCGGCGGGGGCGGCGGCGGGGCGTCGAAGCCGCCGTCGGAGTGGTCCTCGCGGTAGCTGTACCCGGGCCCGTACCCGTCCGCGCCGGTGGTGCCGGAGCCGCCGGCGGCCGGGCCGCTGCCGAGCACGGTGCCCTCGATCACCCGGGGCTCCTGGGCCTCGTACTGCCCGGGGGCCTGGTACTGGCCGTGCTGCCCGTACCGGCCGTGGGCCTGGTAGGGGTCGTACTGCTCGTGGGGCTCGTACGGGCCGTACTGCTCGCTGGGGTGCTGCTGCTTCTCGCTCATGTCGACCAAGCTCGGCCCGGTGCATGAGGAGTGGATGAGAACCGGCTCAGAACGGGGAGAGAAGCCCGTTGGGTTCTCATAAAGCCTGGTCAGCCCGCCTGTCGAGCGGAACCGGCCGCTCCGGTACGGGCCCGCCGCTCCGGTCCGGGCCGGCTACTCCGCTACGACCGGCCGGGGGCGTCGCCGCCGCAGCCGCAGGAACGGCGGATGACCAGCCGGGACGGGAAGGTGCGGACCCGCTCGGTGTCCGAGCCGGGCACCATCAGCGAGTCGTCCAGCACCAGGTCCACGGCGGCCCGGGCCATCGCGTCGCGGTCGGAGGCGACGGTGGTCAGCGGCGGGTCGGCGAGCGCGGCCTCCGGCACGTCGTCGAAGCCGGCCACCGCGAGGTCCTCCGGGACCCGCAGGCCGACCTCGCGGGCGGCCCGCAGCACGCCGATCGCCTGGTCGTCGGTGGAGCAGAAGATCGCCCGCGGCCGGTCCGGCGAGCGGAGCACGCCGAGCGCGACGTCGTAGGCGCCGTAGCGGTGGAAGGGCGCGTCGATCAGGTGCGGCTCGGTGGGGACGCCGTGCGCGTCCATGGCGCGCTGCCAGCCCTCGACGTGGTCGATGACCGGGTCGCCGGGGGCGGGGGACTCGACCGGGCCGCCGAAGCAGGCCACGTACGGGTGCCCGTGCACCTCCAGCAGGTGGCGCACGATCGCCTCGGCGCCCGCCACGTCGTCGGTGACCACCGCGACGTCGTCGATCGCCTCGGGCCGGCGGTGCAGCAGCACGACCTTGGCGCCCTCCATCGCGGCGAACTCCTCGGCGGCGCGCTGCGAGGGGCCCTGGCTGACCAGGATCAGGCCGGAGACGCGCATCCCGAGGAAGGCGCGGACGTAGTGCACCTCGCGGTCGTCCACGTAGTCGGAGTTGCCGATCAGCACGAGCTTGCCGCGCTCGGAGGCGGCCCGTTCCACGGCGTGCGCCATCTCGGCGAAGAAGGGCTGGCGGGCGTCCGGGACGACCATGCCGATGAGGTTGGTGCGCCGGGAGGCCATCGCCTGGGCGACGCTGTTCGGCCGGTAGCCGAGCTGGTCGATCGCCGCGAGGACCTTCTCCCGGGTCGCGGGTGCGACCGGGCGCGGACCGTTGTTGATGACGTAGCTGACGACCGCGGTCGAGGTACCAGCCAGCCGGGCTACATCGTCGCGCGTCACTTTGGCCACGGGGGGAGTCTACGCGTGTGGCCTCCGGGGCGGCAGGGGGAGCTGGGGCCTTGTTCGGCAGGCCGGCGGGCGGCTCCGGGAGGAACCGGACAAGCCGGGCGGGGGACGGCCCGCCCGGCCGGTCCTCAGGCGTCCAGGGGGGTGGCGGGGCGCTGGGCGAGCTCCGGCCGCTCGCCCTTCTCGGGCTTCTCCGGGACGACGAAGCGGTAGCCGACGTTGCGCACCGTGCCGATCAGCTGCTCGTGCTCCACGCCGAGCTTGGCGCGCAGCCGCCGGACGTGCACGTCCACCGTCCGGGTGCCGCCGAAGTAGTCGTAGCCCCAGACCTCCTGCAGCAGCTGCGCCCGGGTGAAGACCCGGCCGGGGTGCTGCGCGAGGTACTTGATCAGCTCGAACTCCTTGAAGGTGAGGTCGAGCGCCCGGCCCTTGAGCTTGGCGGAGTAGGTCGCCTCGTCGACCGAGAGGTCGCCGTTGCGGATCTCCATCGGGCTGTCGTCGGTGACGACCTGGAGGCGGCCGAGCGCGAGCCGCAGCCGGGCCTCGACCTCGGCCGGGCCCGCGGTGTCCAGCAGGACGTCGTCGATGCCCCACTCGGCGGTGACGGCGGCCAGGCCGCCCTCGGTGACCACCAGGATCAGCGGGCAGCCGATGCCGGTGGACCGCAGCAGCTGGCAGAGGCTGCGGATCTGCGGCAGGTCCCGCCGGCCGTCGACCAGGATGACGTCCGCGCTGGGCGTGTCCACCAGGGCCGAGCCCTCGGCGGGGGCCACCCGGACGTTGTGCAGCAGCAGTCCGAGGGCGGGCAGCACTTCGGCGGACGGTTGCAGCGCATTGGTGAGGAGGAGGAGAGAACTCATACCCGGTGGTCCCCTTTCCGGGTCGTCGCGGTCGCGTGACGGCTGCCGCCACAGCCGGATGGCGCACGTGCTGAGGGGGAGGGGAGGACGACGGCCGGTCGCGGCGGACCGGGGGAGCGGACGGCGTGCGGGGCGCGACGGCGGGTCCGCCGGGGGGCCCGCAACCCCGGGCGCACCGTTTCTGCCCTGTTCCTCACCGCGAACCCTCCGGTCTGGTCCGGCGCCGGGTGGCGGCCCGGTGCCGGGTGGCGATGCCCCGGCCGGCCGGGGCACGTCGTTGTGCCGCGCCGGCCGGGAGGTCCCTGCTGCGCGCCGGGGGTGGGCCGACGAATCGCAAGAACGTCCGTACCGGCGTCCTGGAAGCACAAAAGGACCCGGGGGCGACTCTGCCCGGATCCCTCTTGGTGGTCGAGGATAGCCGACCGCCCCCTCCGCCGGGAGTGCCGGAATCCGGCGGTTCGCCCAATTCGGGCGTGCGCCGGGTGAGGCTGGACACAGCTTCGAGCGCCGGTCCGGCGCTGGTCCGGCGCCTCCGGGTGGCGGTCCGGTGCGAGGCCGGTGCGTACTCCGTGCCGGTCCGGCCAGGGCGATTGCCGCTCGTGGTGGCCGACACGCCATCATGGGGGGCGCACATCGGAGGCGCTGTTCGGGTCCATCGTTCGGGTGGTCGGGCGGCCGTCGCGGTGGCGAGCCGGACCGGGGTACCGGAGCCGGGCGAGGACGACGAGAAGGGGTGGCCCGATGGGCGCGACCACCGAGCCCGCGAGCGGCGCCCGGGTGCGCGGGACGATCCGCTACTGGGCGGCGGCGAAGTCCGAGGCCGGGCTGGCCGAGGAGCCGTACGAGGCGGCGACCCTGGCGGAGGCGCTGACGGCGGCCAGGGCGCGGCACGCCGACCGGCCGAAGCTCGTCCAGCTGCTCGGGCACTGCTCGTACCTGGTCGACGGGGCCCAGGTGGGCGGCCGCGACCACGCGACCGTCGCCCTGACCGAGGGCGGGACGGTCGAGGTCCTCCCGCCGTTCGCGGGAGGCTGAGCGGCGTGACGGACATGAACAACCCGAACCACCCGAACCACGGCGGCCACGGCGAGTGGCCGCAGCAGGCCCACCAGCCCTACCCGCCGCAGGGACAGCAGCCGTACCCGCAGCAGCAGCCGTACGTCCCGCCGCAGCAGCCCGGCCACCAGTCGCCGTACGGCTACCCGGTGGACGACGCGGCGGCGACCGCGGTGCTGCCGGCGGTGCCCGCGTTCGACGACGCGGCCGCGACCACCCTGCTGCCGCCGGTGCCGGCGGTGAGCGACGCCGAGGCGACGGCGCTGCTGCCGCCGGTGGTGGTGTCCGGTCCGCTGTCGGGCGCGCCCCGGCAGCAGGGTCACCAGCCGCATCAGCCGCAGGGTCACCAGCCGCAGCAGGCCCACCAGCCGTACCAGCCGCATCAGCCGCAGGGTCACCAGCCGCAGCAGGCCCACCAGCCGTACCAGCCGCCGCAGGCCCAGCAGGCCCAGCAGGTCCCGCAGCCGCAGCAGGCCCCGCAGCCGCGGCAGCGGCGGCGGCCGCCGGAGCAGCCGGTGCAGCCCCAGCCGGATCCGACGATCCAGCTGCAGCTCCCCCGGCCGCCGGGGCCGCGGGCCCGGCATGCGGCCCCGGCGCCGCAGCAGGCCCCCGCGCAGCAGGCGGCGGAGGCCTTCGACCCGCCGACCATGACGCTCAAGCGCCCGGTGGCCCCCGGCCCGCTGGGCGCCCCCGTCGCGCCGCCGTACGGGGCCGTCCCGCCGCAGGCGGTGCCGCCCGCCGGTCCGCGCGGCCGGACCGGCTCGCCGATCATCGACCCGGGCCTGCAGCCGGCCCTGATCACGGTGGGCATCGCCGCGCTGCTGGCCGGCGGTGCCGCGCTCGGGCAGGTCGCGCTGGCCCTGGTGGTCGCGCCGCTCCAGCTGCTGACGGCGGCCGGCTGGTTCCGGCTGAACGGCATGTGGCCGGCCCGGCAGGGCATCCTGCTCGCCGCGCTGGCGGGCCTGACGGCGGACGTGGCGGTGCTGCTGGCGGACTCCGACGGTGGCGTGGCGGCCGTGGTGGGCACCCTGGGCGGGTTCTTCCTGCTCGTCCTGGTGCTGCAGACGTTCCGCCCGTCGGACCCGAAGGAGCGGTTCTACGCGCTGACCGTGCTCGGCTCGGCCACCGTGGTGACGGTGCTGTGCACCGCGCTGCTGCTGGCCGACTGGGTGCCGGCCGCGGTGGGCGCGGTGGCGCTGGCCACCCTGCTGGCCGCGGCGCCGCTGCCCGGGCCGAAGCAGCTGGGCCCGGTGCTGGGCCTGGCCGCGGCGGTGCTGCTGGGCCTGCTGGTCGGGGCCCCGTTGGCGCTCGGTGCGCTGGCCGGGCTGGGTGCGCTGGTCGGCCGTCGGGTCGCGGCGTACGACTTCCCGTCCCGCTTCGTGCACATGACGGCGGGCGTGGCGCTGCCGCTGGCGGTGGCCGCGCCGCTGGCCTGGATCGCCACGGAGCTGCTGGCCTGAGCCACCCGTACCCACCCGTCCAGGCCTGTTCAGGTCGAATTCCCGCCCCGGAACCATGTTCCGGGGCGGGACGTCGTACGGTCGTGCGAGGGCGGACGTGTCCTGCGTCCGCCACGGAACGGTGAACGACCCACTGCGAACGACCACAGCGACGAACGACCACAGCGACCGGCGACGACGGGGGACACGATGCGCGGATGGCTGAAGGCCACGATCGGCCTGGCGGTGCTCTCCGGCCTGCTGCTGGGGGCCGATCGGATCGCGGTGGGCGTGGCCGAGGACGAGGCCGCCGACCGGATCGTGAAGAGCGGCCGGATGAGCCAGCGCCCGGACGTCTCGATCGAGGGCTTCCCGTTCCTCACCCAGGTGCTGTCGATGAAGCTGGACGACGTCCGGATCTCCTCCGACGGCCTGGCCGTCGGCGACGGCAGCCACCAGGTGGCGCTGCACTCGTTCAAGGCGCGGCTCGCCGGCGTCAAGGTCAGCGACAGCATGAGCAGTGCCACGGTGGACAGCGGCACCGGCAGCGGGGTGATCTCCTACCCGGACCTCGCGCAGCTGCTGCCGCCCGCCTCCCAGCTGCTGCACGGGGCCAAGCTGCCGGTGGGCGGCAACTCCCGGCTGAGCCTGGCCTACGCCGGTCCGGGCAAGGTCAAGGCCTCGCTGGGTCCGATCGAGATCGGCGAGGGCAGCGTGCGCAACAAGGGGAACACCGTCACGGTGGACGGCTTCCGGCTGAGCTCGCTGGCGGGGCTGGTGGCCGGCGCCACCAACCAGCAGCTGGAGCCGATGAGCTTCACCCTGGACTCGCTGCCGGCCGGGCTGAAGCTGGCCGACAAGGAGGGCGGGGGCGGCGGTGTGACGCCGCTGCCGGAGGGCCTCCAGCTGACCTTCGACGGCAAGGACGTCAAGCTCCTGGGTTGATCCAGGCCCGTGCCCAGCCCATCCCCGGCCCATCCCCGGCCCGTCCCCGGGGCCCGCCCACGGCTGTGCCGAATCGTTCCGCTCCGCGAGACGCGCTGTCCAGCGCGGGCCGTGGAGCGGTGTCGTTCGCGCCCCGCGCACGCCCTCCGGGGGCCGCCGGCCGGGCCCGGACAGGCCGGACCGGGGGTAAATCCCATCATCCGGTCGTTCTGATCCCACTATTCGATACGCTGATGACAGCGGGCCTCCGGTGTCCCTAGCATCGTCGGCATGAAGCGACAGACGGACCTCACGAAGCGGCGGGCGGTAGACCTGTGCCGCGTGGCCGCCTGTCTGTGTCGAATGCGCTGATTCGGCGCCCCCGGCAGGGCAGTTGACGCCCGCCGCCGATCTTTCCGGCGACCGCGCCCGGCCCCCCGGGCCGGCGGTCGCCGAGGTACTCCGCAGTCTCCTGCCCGGCCGCACCGGCCCACCCCCTCGTCCCGCTATTCGGACAGGGTTTCGGACCGCATCCTCCCGGGCACCCTGCAGCACCCTCCTGAGCAGCACCTTCCGCACAACCGCCCTCGGATGGAGAACCCACCATGAGCCGCAGCGACGTCCTGGTCGACGCCGACTGGGTCCAGGCCCACCTGGACGACCCGAAGGTCGTCATCGTCGAGGTCGACGAGGACACCTCCGCGTACGAGAAGAACCACATCCGCAACGCCGTCCGGATCGACTGGAAGCAGGACCTCCAGGACCCGGTCCGCCGCGACTTCATCGACCAGGCCGGCTTCGAGGCCCTGCTGAGCGCCAAGGGCATCGCCAACGACCAGACCGTGGTGCTGTACGGCGGCAACAACAACTGGTTCGCCTCGTACGCCTACTGGTACTTCAAGCTGTACGGCCACGGCGACGTCCGCCTGCTGGACGGCGGCCGCAAGAAGTGGGAGCTGGACTCCCGCGACCTGGTCGCCGAGGTGCCGGCCCGCCCGGCCACCGAGTACACGGCGCAGGCCGCCGACGCCTCGATCCGCGCCTTCCGCGACGACGTGATCGCCGCCATCGGCACCCTGAACCTGGTCGACGTCCGCTCGCCCGACGAGTTCTCCGGCAAGCTGCTCGCCCCGGCGCACCTCCCGCAGGAGCAGTCGCAGCGCCCCGGCCACGTGCCGAGCGCCCGCAACATCCCGTGGGCCAAGAACGCCAACGACGACGGCACCTTCAAGAGCGACGACGAGCTCAAGGCGCTGTACGAGGCCGAGGGCATCGACCTGGCGAAGGACACCATCGCCTACTGCCGCATCGGCGAGCGCTCCGCGCTCACCTGGTTCGTGCTGCACGAGCTGCTCGGCCAGGAGAACGTCAAGAACTACGACGGCTCGTGGACCGAGTACGGCAGCCTGGTCGGCGTGCCGATCGAGCTCGGCAGCAACTGAGCCCCCGGCTCGACCCGTAAGTCAGAAGGAGACAGACATGTGCGGTGCGAAGGCCGGCGGCCCGGACCTGGCAGGAGTTGACGTGGCGAACGAGACGATCATCCAGGGTTCGGTGACCCGCGACGGAGAGCCGGTCAACGGCTACGTGCGGCTGCTGGACGAGGGCGGCGAGTTCACGGCCGAGGTGCCCACCTCGGCGACCGGCCAGTTCCGGTTCTTCGCCCGCCCGGGCAAGTGGACCCTGCGCGCGCTGGTGCCGGGCCAGACCGTGGACCGTCAGGTGGTGGCCTCCCAGGGCACCGCCGTCGAGGTCGCGATCGCGGTCTGACCGGAGCCGGGACGATCCCGGACCAGACTCCGAGGGCCCCTGCCGAGCAGGGGCCCTCGGTCGTACCGTGGAGGGGTGCAGGCAAGGCGGCGGCGTCGCTACTACTTCGCCATGATGGGCGTGTGCCTGGGCCTGTTCGTCATGGCCTGGGGCGTGGTGCGGTTCTTCTCGGTCGGCGCGGCGATCGGCATGTGCGTGGTCGCGATGGTCATCCCGCCGGCCGCCGCGGTGTTCGCCAACAAGCGCGACCCGGACGACGACTGGTGGAACGACCCGCGCTGGGACGACCCGAAGTGGGACGAGCCCGGCCACGACCGGGACCGCCCCGACCACGAGGAACGCCCGTAGGCGTCAATGTGCGAGGTGCCTCAGTACACGAGCGCCTGGACGTTGTCCGACATGATCTCGCTGACGAAGACCTGGGCGCCCGCGATGCGGACACCCTCGACGGTGTCCTGCTGCGTGATCCCGCGCCGGGCCGCGCACTGGGTGCACAGCGTCACCGAGCCGGCCGCCAGGATCGACTCCAGCAGGTCCGGCAGCGGCGCCGCGTGCGGCAGTTCGAACTCCGCGGCCCGGCCCGGCAGCGCGAACCAGGAGGACTCCCCGGTCAGCCAGAGCGAGACCTCGATCCCGCTGGCGACGGCCACCGCCGCCACCGTGAACGCCTGCGAGCACCGCTCCGGCGCGTCCGCCCCTGCGGTGACCTTGATGACCAGTTTCTTCGCCATGGCGCCACCTTAGAGGTGCCGGCGCCCCCGCCGTCCGGCATCCCCGGAAGCCTTGGGCAAAGCTTGAGCAGCCGCGGGAGGACGGCGCGAACGGCGACGTGGTGGGGCTCACCGCGACCCTCCGGAACCCGGCGGATAGAGTGAGCCGAGCACAATCCACCACACTGTCGCCGCCTGGGAGCCACCCGTGTCCGGTCTGGAAATCTTCTTCGACGGTCTGCTGGCCCTCATGGCCGTGCTGATCACCTGGTTCGCCATCTTCTCGGTGATGAAGCTGTACCAGGGCCAGCGCTGAGACTGCCGTACGGTTGAGGCAGTCCCACACCGACGAGAACAGCGACCAGGAACATGATCGAGATCCCTTCTGACCTCCACAGGGACGTCGTCCCGCTCGCCTTCCTCCTCGGCACCTGGGAGGGCGCGGGCGTCTACGACTTCCCGGGCGCGGAGAAGTGCAACTTCGGCCAGGAGATCGTGATCCGCCACGACGGCCGCCCCTTCCTGGAGTTCCGCTCCCGGACCTGGGTGCTGGACAGCGAGGGCGAGAAGGTCCGTCCGCTGGAGAACGAGCACGCGTTCTGGCGCATCACCAGTAACCACGACGGCACCAGCGGTGTCCGGGGGATCGAGATCTCCTCCGTCCGCGACGACGGCACGGTCGAGATCTGGTACGGCGAGCTGGCCGACGGCAAGCCCCAGGTCGACGTCTCCACCGACGCGGTCGCCCGGATCGAGGGCTCCCCGGAGTACTCGGGCGGCAAGCGGCTGTACGGCTTCGTCAACGGCGAGCTGCTCTGGGTCGGCGAGAAGGCCGCCCCGAGCGTGCCGCTGCGCCCGTACATGTCCGCCCAGCTGAAGAAGGTGCTCAGCCCGGCCCAGCTGATCAAGGACATCAACGACCTGCCGGACGACGGCATCGCCTTCTTCAAGTAGGCCGATCGCGCGACCGGCACTTCCGTGCACGAGGTAGGGACCGGCCCCCGGCCGGTCCCTACACTTGCTCCAGGACCCCCGACCATTGGCAGGGACGAGTACCGTGGCGGACACCGGCACCACCGACTGGCAGCTCTCCGGCGACTGGAAGGCCGACCTGCGCGAACGCGGGTACCGGCTCACCCCGCAGCGGCAGCTCGTGCTGGAGGCCGTCGACGAGCTCGACCACGCCACCCCCGACGACATCCTCTGCCACGTCCGCCGGACCGCCAGCGGCGTCAACATCTCCACCGTCTACCGGACCCTGGAGCTGCTGGAGGAGCTGGGCCTGGTCTCGCACGCCCACCTCGGCCACGGCGCCCCGACCTACCACCTGGCCGGCCGCCACCACCACCTGCACCTGGTCTGCCGGGACTGCGACAAGGTCACCGAGACCGGCACCGAGATCGCCCAGCCGCTGATCGACAGCCTGCGCGAGCGGCACGGCTTCGACACCGACCTCAAGCACTTCGCCATCTTCGGCCGCTGCGCCGACTGCACCGCCAAGCTCGTCGGGGACCAGCCGTAAGCTGGCCGGTATGACCGGTGTGAAGAGCCCGCTGCTTTCCCTGCCCGGAGCCGTCCCCGCCGAGGGGGCCGACGAGGGCGTCGCCGCCCACTACGGCGACATCTTCCGCGAGCAACGCAGGCTGTCGCAGGGCGTCGGCTTCGTCGACCTCTCGCACCGCGGCGTGGTCACCGTGACCGGCGCGGACCGGCTCTCCTGGCTGCACCTGCTGCTCACCCAGCACGTCAGCGAGCTGCCGCCGCAGCAGGCCGCCGAGGCGCTGGTGCTCTCCCCGAACGGGCACGTCGAGCACGCGCTCTACCTGGTGGACGACGGCACCACCACCTGGGCGCACGTCGAGCCGGGCACCCAGGAGGCGCTGGTCGCCTACCTGGAGGGCATGAAGTTCTTCTACCGGGTGGAGGTCGCCGACGCGACCGCCGAGTACGCCGTGGTCCACCTGCCGGCCGGCTCCACCGCCTCCGTCGAGGGCGCCGCCGCCGTCCGCGAACTCCCGTACGGGCGCGACCTGTTCGTGCCGCGCGCCGAGTTGGAGCGGCTCACCGCCGGGTACGGCCCGGCGGCCGGGGTCTGGGCGTACGAGGCGCTGCGGATCGAGGGCCACCGGCCCCGGCTGGGCTTCGAGACCGACCACCGGACCATCCCGCACGAGGTGGACTGGCTGCGCACCGCCGTCCACCTGCAGAAGGGCTGCTACCGCGGCCAGGAGACCGTCGCCCGGGTGCACAACCTGGGCCGTCCGCCGCGCCGGCTGGTCTTCCTGCACCTGGACGGCACCGAGGAGACGCTGCCCCCGCACGGCACCGAGGTGCGGCTGGCCACCGACCCGGACGGGCGGGCGCTGGGCTTCGTGACCTCCTCGGCCCGGCACCACGAGCTGGGGCCGATCGCGCTGGCGATCGTCAAGCGGAACGTCCCGGTGGACGCCGTGCTGCTGGCCGGCACGGTGCCGGGCACCCAGGACGTGATCGTCCCGCAGTAGGGCCGTCCAGGGCCGCGCCGGGGCCGCTCGGCGCCCCGGCCGGGCCCGGTGGGGCCCCGGCGGGGTCAGACCTCGACGAGGACGGTGAACGGGCCGTCGTTCACCAGCGCCACCCGCATGTCGGCGCCGAACCGGCCCGTCTCCACCTTGGCGCCCAGCGCGCGCAGCTGCGCCACCACCTCGTCCACCAGCGGCTCGGCGACCGGGCCGGGGGCGGCGGCGTTCCAGGTGGGGCGGCGGCCCTTGCGGGCGTCGCCGTAGAGCGTGAACTGGCTGATCACCAGCAGCGGGGCGCCGAGGTCCGAGCAGCTCTGCTCGACGCCCTCGTCGTTCGCGGGCAGCAGCCGCAGCGTCCAGAGCTTGCGGGCCAGTTGGGCGGCCTTGGCGGGGGTGTCGTCGTGGGTGGCGCCGACCAGGACGCAGAGCCCGGGCCCCTCGATCGCGCCGACGGTCTCACCGGCCACGGTCACCCGGGCCTCGGTCACTCGCTGCACCACTGCTCGCATGCCGCCATTGTGCCGGAGCGCCGTACGGCCTCCGGAGGAGCCCCGGGTGCTTTCCGCGCGGCCCGCGCCCGGCGCGTCCGCCGCCGCTCCGCGCCCGCGCATCCGCCGTGCCCCCGGCTCAGCGCCGCACCCTTCCCGGCCGTTCCGCCCGGCCGCCCCTCCGGTCGGCCCCATCCCTCCGCCCCGGCGGCCTCCCCAGGGCGCACACCAGGGGCGCGCATGAAGGCCGTGCACGCCCTGGGGTGCGCGCCTGCGCGGAATCGGGCGCCACTCTTCCTGGGGAAAGGGCTGGTCATATCAGCCACCCCCGTTCGCCAGGGGGCCGTTCGGGTGCACGGGCGGTGCGCGTGCGCCGGGTGGGGTGGCACGCTGGTGGACCGTACGAGGGGTCCGGGGCGCCAGGAGGTCCGCCGCGCCGGACCCGGGTTCGGCCGGGCGGTCGAGCCGGTAGGTCAGGCGTCTGGCGGTGCCGCCCCGGTGGGCGTCACGGCCGGGGACCGGAGCCTCCGGGGGTTCCCGGCGGGCCGGTGGACGGGACGCGCGGCCCGTCGGGGGACGGGTCGGACCGGCGGCAGCGACGGGGTGCCGCGAGCGGGCGGGATCGGACGACGTCAGGTGGTTGGGTGATGGACGCGAGCAGCGTGGCGCGGGACCGGTCCGGGTCGGTGGTGCGGGCCCCCGGGGGCCCGGACGGTCCGGCGGCGGGAGCGGAGGACGAGCCCGACCTGGAGGGGCTGGGCCTGGAGCAGCTGCGGGTGCTGCGCCGGGAGACCCTGGAGCAGGAGGCCGACCTGTCCTACCTGCGGCGGCTGCTGCACGGGCGGATGGACATCCTGCGCGCCGAACTCGACCGGCGGCCCGGCACGGGCCCGGTCCGTACGGCCGACCCGTCCGGCCCCGACCCGGCCCCCGGCGACCTGCTGGACCGGCTGCCGGCCATCCTGACCGACGCGCCCTCCACCGTGCGGCGCTCGGCCCGGCACGTCACCCTCGGGCCGCCGCGCACCCGGGAGTCCCGGCTGGAGGCGGACGCGCTGATGGGCGACGTCCAGCTCGCCGACCTGGCGGCGCACCCGGCCGAGGAGCTGCTGGCCGCCCTGGAGCGGCTGCGGGCGTACGAGCGGGAGGTGTCCGGACGGCGCCAGCGGCTGCTGCGCACGGCCGACGGTTGCAACGCCGAGATCACCCGCAGGTACCGTGATGGGGAAGCACGGGTCGACGACCTGCTCGCACGGGGGCCGCTCTGACCGGGTGGGTCGCCGCGGGCGGGTGAGGCCCGGCTCGCTCCCGGCCCACCCTCGCCCCGGAAGGCTCACACCGCCATGTCCCTGCCCGCCCCCGCGCCCGTTCTCGCCGAGGTCATACGCTCCGGCTTCGTGGAGGGCCGCCACCGCGGCTCCCTGGTGCTGCTCGCGGCCGACGGCTCGGTCGAGTTCGCGCTCGGCGACCCGGACGCCCCGGTCTTTCCGCGGTCGACCGCCAAGCCGTTCCAGGCGGTGGCCACGCTGCGGGCCGGGCTGGCGATCGAGGGCGAGCTGCTGGCGCTGGTGGCCTCCAGCCACTCCGCGGAATCGTTTCACCTCGACGGCGTGCGGAGCATCCTCGGCTCCGCCGGGCTCGACGAGTCGGCCCTGCGCACCCCGGCCGACCTGCCGCTGGACGAGACCGAGGCGGAGCTGCTGCTCGCCGCCGGCGGCGGGCGCGCCCCGATCCTGATGGACTGCTCCGGCAAGCACGCCGGCTGGCTGGCCGCCTGCACGGCCAACGGCTGGGACACCGAGAGCTACCTCGACCCGGCCCACCCGATCCAGCGGCTGGCCCGCGAGGCCCTGGAGGAGGCCACCGGCGAGACCGCCGCGCACGCCGGGGTGGACGGCTGCGGCGCGCCGCTGCTGGCCGTGTCGCTGACCGGCCTGGCCCGCGGCTACCGCGGCCTGCTGCTGGCCGCCGAGGGCAGCGGGCCGCGCCGCGTCGCCGACGCGATGCGCGCCCACCCCGAGTACGTGGCCGGCACCCGGCGGGCCGACACCTGGCTGATGCGGGCGGTGCCGGGCGCGCTGTCCAAGATGGGCGCCGAGGCCGTCCAGGTGGTCGCGCTGCCGGACGGCCGGGCGCTGGCCTTCAAGATCGAGGACGGCGCCGAGCGGGCCCGCGGCCCGGTGCTGGCGGCCGCGCTGCGCCGGCTCGGGGTGACCGGGGCGGACGGGACCGTCGAGCGGATCGGCGCGGCCCCGCTGCTCGGCGGCGGCGTGCCGGTCGGCGAGGTGCGGGCGGCGTTCTAGGACCAGCCCGCGGCGTCGGAGGCCACCCGTCGGGGTGCGGGCGGACCCGGGTCGGTGCACGGTGGACCGGGGGGCGTCCGTACAGCTGAGGGAGTCCGCCATGACCGACCATGTGTACCGGGTGACCGAGATCGTCGGGTCCTCGGCCGAGAGCGTCGACGCCGCGATCCGCAACGGGGTGGAGCGGGCCTCCCGGACGCTGCGCAACCTCGACTGGTTCGAGGTCTCGCAGGTCCGGGGCCACCTGGAGGACGGCCGGATCAAGCACTACCAGGTGTGCATCAAGGTCGGCTTCCGGCTGGAGGACTGAGCGCCGGCGACGCGCTCAGCGCTCCGGCAGCACCAGCGGCACCCCGGTGCGCGGGTGCGCCAGCACCTCGACGGGGTGCCCGTACACCTCGCTGAGCAGCGGCGCCCGCAGCACCTCGGCGACCGGCCCGTCCGCGACCGTCGCCCCGCCCGTCAGCAGGACCACCCGGTCCGCGTAGGCCGCCGCCAGGGACAGGTCGTGCAGCACCACGACCACCCCGTCCCCGGCCGCGGCCCGGGCCCGGGCGACCCGCAGCACCAGCTCCTGGTGGCGCAGGTCGAGGGCGGCGGTCGGCTCGTCCAGCAGGAGCAGCGGGGTGCGCTGGGCCAGCACCCGGGCCAGCGCCACCCGGGCCCGCTCGCCGCCGGACAGGGCGGTGAACGGGCGCCCGGCGAAGGCGGTGGACTCGGTGGCCGCCATCGCCTCGGCCACGGCCGCCGCGTCCTCGGCGGCCGCCGCGGTGCCCGCCCACGGCGCGCGGCCCATCCGGACCACCTCGTCGGCCGGGAACGGGAAGGACAGTGCGGCGGACTGCGGCAACAGGGCGCGGTGCAGGGCGAGTTCGGCGGCGCTGTAGTCGGCCGGCGGGCGGCCGCGCAGGGTGACCGACCCGCCGTCCGGCCGGACGTCGCCGGCCAGTACGGACAGCAGGGTGGACTTGCCGGCGCCGTTCGGCCCGAGCAGCGCGACCAGTTCGCCGGCCGCGACCCGGACGGCGGCGCCGTCCAGCAGAGGGCGCCCGCCGAGGCTCAGCCGGACGCCCTCGGCGGCGAGCAACTCGCTTCCGGGCTCCGGTCGTTCGGGGATCTCCCGGTGGCGTCGCAGTCTCACGCCCAGCCTCCCTGCCTGGTCCTGGTCCGGCGCAGCAGCCAGAAGAAGAACGGGCTGCCGATCAGTGCGGTGACCACCCCGAGCGGGATCTCGGCGGGCTCGGCGACGGTGCGGGAGGCGAGGTCGGCGGCCACCAGCACCAGCGCGCCGCCGAGTGCCGAGGCGGGCAGCAGGAAGCGGTGGCCGGGCCCGGCGAGCATCCGCAGCAGGTGCGGGACGACCAGGCCGACGAAGCCGACGATGCCGCTGACCGCGACGGCCGCCGCGGTGAGCAGGGCGACGACGGTGATCAGCGCCAGCCGCATCCGCTCGACGTCCACCCCGAGGTGGCGGGCCGGGCGCTCGCCGAGCGCCAGCAGGTCCAGCCTGCGGGCGTACAGCGGGGCGACGGCCAGGCCGGCCAGCGCGAACGGCAGGACGGCGAGCACCTTGCCCCAGGTGGCCTGGGAGAGCGAGCCGAGCTGCCAGAAGGTGACCTGGCTGATCGCGGCGGGGTCGGCGATGAACAGCAGGATGCCGATCAGCGCGCCGCAGAAGGCGTTCACGGCGACGCCGGTGAGGATCAGCGTGACCACCTCGGTGCGCCCGCCGGAGCGGGACATCGCGTACACCGCGACGACCGTCAGCAGGCCGCCGGCGAAGGCGAAGACGGGGGCCGTCCAACCGCCCAGGGTGTTCAGGCCGAGCACGATGCAGGCCACTGTGCCGACCGCGCTGCCGGAGGAGACCCCGATCACGGCGGGCTCGGCGAGCGGGTTGCCGAACACGCCCTGCATCAGTGCCCCGGCGCAGCCGAGCGAGCCGCCGACCAGCAGGGCGAGCACCACCCGGGGCAGCCGGACGTTCCACAGCACGGACTCGGGCACCCGGTCCAGGGCGTGGCCGCCGAGGCCGAGGCGGTGGGCGGTGGAGGCGAGGATGTCGCCGAGCGGGATGCGGTAGGCGCCGACGCCGGCCGCGAGGAGGGCGCAGAGGAGCAGGGCGGCGGCGAGTCCGGCGGTGAGCAGGGCGGTCCGGCCGGCGGTCGGCGCGGCGCTCTCCCCGGGCGCCTCGCGGGAGCTCTCCTCCCGTACGGCGGTGGTCACTTGGCGTCCGCCGGGTAGAGCTGGGCGGTGATCCCGCGCAGGACCTGCGGGGTGCGCGGGCCGTAGCTGAGCAGCTGGCCGTCCTCGATCGAGACGATCCGGCGGTCGAGCCCGGCCGGGGTCTGGGCGACGCCGGGCAGCTTGAGCAGGCCGTCCGTTCCGCCGACCGAGTCGAGCCCCTTGCTCATCACCAGGATCGCGTCGGGCGCGGCCTTGACCAGGGCCTCGCTGGTGAGCGGGACGAAGTTGTTGGTGAGGCCGGCGGCGGTGCCGGCGTCCTCGCCGCCGACCGCCTCGATCAGCGAGCCGGCGCCGGAGCCGGGGCCGCCGAGCAGGTAGACGGAGGCGCTGCCGCGCAGGTAGAGGAAGGCGACCCGGGGGTGCCGGCCGTCGGCCGGGACGGCGGCCATCGCCTGGTCGATCCGCTGCTCGGTGCGCTCCTTGAGCTGCCGTCCGGCGTCCGGGACGCCGAGTGCGGCGGCGACGGTGTCGATGCGCGGTCCGACGTCGGCCAGCCGCTTGGCGTCGTCCAGGACGATCAGCGGGACGCCGGCCGCCCGGATCTGCGCGATCGCCTCGGCCGGGCCGGTGGAGCGGTCGGCGAGGACGACGGTGGGGTGCAGTGAGAGCACGCCCTCGGCGGAGACGTCGTGGGCCTGGGTGATCACCGGCAGGGCGGCGGCCTGTTCGAAGGTGGTGGAGACGTCCCGGGCGACCACCTTGGGGCCGAGGCCGAGGCTGAACACCAGCTCGGCGAGGCTGCCGTTGAGCGGGATGACCCGTTCGGCGCTGGTGACGGTGACCTGGCGGCCGTCGGCGGAGGCGGTGGTGGCCGGGAGCCGGGGGGCGGGCTCGCCGGGCAGCGGTTCGACGGCGTCGGGGGTGCGGGAGACGGCCGCCCCTGCTGCCCCGGCCGTCCCGCTCGCGGCGCCGCAGGCGGTGAGGGCGAGCAGCAGGCCGAGGGCGAGCAGCAGGAGGACGGGCCCGCGGGCCGCCCCGGATCGGATCGTAACGCTGCTCAACCTGGTTCCCTTCACCGGGAGTTGGTGCCTGTGGCGCCCCGCCGCCGGGGGAGGGGGCGGCGGGGCTCTTGACTCATATATTAGGTTAGCCTTACCTGAGTTCCGCAAGGGGGTGGTGCCCACCGGGCCCCCTTTGCGGCATCCCCCCATGCCTCCTGAGGAGTGATTCGCCGTGCCCCTGTCCAGCCGGCTCCGCCGTCTGGCCGCCGCCCTGGTGGCCTCCCTCGCCGCCCTGCTGGCCGTGGGCCTGTCGCCGGGGCCGGCGGCCGCCGCCGAGGGCAGGGTCTCCGGCGGACGGCTGGACTGGGGCATCAAGCAGTCCTTCCTGACCTACGTCACCGGGCCCATCGCCAAGGGGAGTTGGGGGCTGACCGGCGGCGCGGCCACGGTCGGCGGCAGCACCTTCCGGTTCCACTCGGCGAACGGCACGTACGATCCGGCGGCCGGCGCGCTGACCGCCGCCTTCTCCGGCGGCGTGCGGTTCACCGGGCACCAGGAGGGCGGCTCCAACGCGCTCGACCTGAGCATCGGCCGGCTCACCTTCAAGGCCGTCCAGGGCGGCGCGGCCGGGCTGTACGCCGACGTCAGCAGCAAGTCCAAGGAGACCGGGCAGGTCAGCAGCGCGAGCCAGGCCAAGCTGGCCGACCTCTCGCTGGCCGGCGTCGACCTGCGCGGCGCGGCCGGCACCCTGACGCTGAGCGGTGTCCCGGCGACCCTCACCGACGCCGGAGCGAAGGCCTTCGGCGGCTTCTACCAGGCCGGCACGGCCCTCGACCCGCTCAGCCTCTCGGTCAACCTGCCCGCCGCGCAGCCGACGCCGGCGGCCCCCGCCCCGACGTCCGGCGCGGCCGCCACGGCCGCGCCCGCGACCACGCCACCGGCGACCGCCCCGTCGCCGGCCGAGCCGGCCGCCCCGCCGGCCACCGAGCCGGCCGCCCAGGCCCTGGCCCGTACCGGGTTCGCCGACGGCGCCCTCGACTGGGGCGTGCGCCGCACCTTCCGCGACTACGTCACCGGCGCGATCGCCCAAGGCCGTTGGGAGCTCGGCGGCGGCGCGGCCGACGGCGGCGCGTTCTTCCGCTGGACCCCGGCCAAGGGCACGTACGACCCGGCGACCGGAGAGCTGACCGCCGCCTTCACCGGCACCGTCCGCTTCACCGGCATGCGCGCCGGCGACGGCTACGGCCTGGACCTCACCCTCGCCAACCCGGGCGTCAGCGTCTCCGGCGGCCAGGGCCGACTGCTCGCCGACGTCTCCGGCCGGACCCCGGACGGCGGCACCCGGCAGCTCCCCGGCGTCGAGCTGGCGACCTTCGACCCGGCCGGCCTCAAGGCCGAGGGCGGCCTGCTGACGGCCGTCGAACTGCCGCTCACGCTCGCCGAGGGCGGCGCCGAGGCCTTCGGCGGCCTGTACCCGGCGGGCACCGCGATGGACCCGCTGAGCTTCGCCGTCGCCCTCGACCCGGCCGCCGCGCTGCCCCCGCTGCCCGACCTCGGCAGCGCCCCGGCCACCCCGCCGGGCGCCGTCGCGAGCCCGCCCGCCTCCCCGGCCGCCGTGCCCGTCGCCGCGTCCTCCGCGGACGGCGTCCCGGTGCCGGCCGTGGTCGGCGGCGCGGTGCTGGTGGCGGCCCTCGCCACCACCGGCGGCCTGCTCGTCCGCCGCCGCCGGGCGGCCGCCGCGGCCGGGGCCCCCGCCACCGGGCCCGACGCCGACGACGCGGCCTGACCCTTTCGGGAGCGTCCCCCCGCTCCCTCCCCCCATCCGAACGGAGTACCCAGCATGTCCCGCAACCGCACCCGGCTGGCCGCCCTCGCGGCCGCCACCGCCGGCCTCGGCCTGACCGCCCTCGGCGCCCCCGCACTGGCCTTCGGCGCGGGCGGCCCGAGCAGCGTCACGTACGACACCGGAGCGCTGGACTGGGGTGTGAAGGCCAGCTTCCGCAGCTACATCGAGGGCCCGGCCTCCCAGGGCGGCGCGATCGAGCTGACCGGCGGCGCGACCCGCAACGCCGACGGCACCTTCCACTTCGGCCTGGCGAACGCGGCGTACGACCTCACCACGCACGCGCTCAGCTCCTCCTTCACCGGCGGCGTGCACTTCACCGCCCACCACGGCGCGCTGGACGTCGCGCTCAGCGACCTGCGGATCACCACCTCCGGCACCACCGGCACGCTGACCGCCGACACCGCCTCCAAGGAGTCGGTGGGCGCCGCCGACGTCACCCGCCGGGACGACGTGCCGCTGGTGACGTTCACCGTCGCGCGGGACACCACCAACGGGACGCCCGCCGCGGCCAAGCTGACCGAGCAGGGCGCCCGGGCCTTCGCCGGCTTCTACCCGGCGGGGGCGGACATGGACCCGCTGTCGCTGCTGCTGAAGCAGAGCCCGGCCACGACCCCGCCGACCGTGCCGCCGACCGCGACGGCCACCGCCACGCCGTCCGCCACCTCCTCGCCGAGCACGGGCCCGACCGGCGGCCCCACCGGCAGCCCGAGCGCGAGCCCCACCGCCACGGCCACCGGCACGCCGACCGCGACCCCGTCGTCCGGCACCCCCTCGGCCGGCTCCTCGCCGTCGGCCACCCAGGCGCCCGGCGCCACCGCCTCCCCGTCCGCGAGCGGGGGCCCCGGCACGGCCCCGGCGACCGTGCCGGTGGTGAACGGGACGCTGGACTGGAAGGTCAAGGAGAGCTTCCGCACGTACCTGGAGTCCCCGATGGCCGCCGGGAAGGTCGAGTTCGGCGGCGGCGCGGCCGACTACCGCTTCGGCGGTGCCACCGGTGCCTACAACACCACCGACCACTCCCTGAGCGCCGCCTTCAACGGCTCGGTCCGCTTCCTCGGCCACCCCGGCAAGGACGGCTGGGCGCTGGACACCACGCTCTCCAAGCTGGGCCTGACCATCGACCGGGACGGCGCCTTCCTGACCGCCGACATCAACGGCAAGTCCCAGGACGGCGGTTCGACCTCGCTGAGCGGTGTCAGGATCGCCCGGCTGGACGTTCCGGCCTCCGCCCTGAAGCCGGTCGGCGGCGTGGTGACGCTCTCCGGCGTTCCGGCCACGCTCACCGCCGAGGGGGTGCCGGCCTTCTCCAACTACCCGGCCGGTACGGCCCTGGACCCGGTCAGCGCCACCCTCGCCTTCGACAAGGACGCCAAGCTGCCGCCGGCCGGCTCCTCCGGCAACGGCAACGGCAGCGCCGGCGGCGGTTCCGCGGCCGGCGGCGGCCAGGGCGCCGGCACCGGTACCTCCGGCGGGGCCTCGCTGACCACCGGCGGCCTGAGCGGTACGGGCGGCGGCTCGCTGGCCGCCACCGGCGCGGACACCCCGGTGGTCCCGCTGCTGGCCACCGCGGCCGGTCTGCTGCTGGTCGGCGGCAGCGCCACCGTCCTGGTGCGCAACCGCCGTGGCGCGGTCCAGGCCTGACGCCCGGACGGAGTGCCGAAACGGCCCCGGCGAGCAAACGCTCGCCGGGGCCGTTTCCCGTGACCGGGGTAAGGAGGAACGTTTACGCACTCAGCGGGTAGCGCGTGTCCAGGTCGCGGAAGACCGCCCCGTTGAGCACGAAGGCCCGCTTGCACTCCTCGACCACCCGGCGCCGCTCGACCTCGTCCATCGCCTCCCCGGCCGCGTCCAGCTTCGCCCGGTACTCGCGCTTGAAGGCGGCCGGGTTGTCGACCTCCTCGAAGACGTAGAACCGCACGCCGTCGCCCTTGCGCTCGAAGCCCCAGGTCTTCTCCGCTATGCCCCGGATGATCTGACCGCCCGACAGGTCGCCCAGGTAGCGGGTGTAGTGGTGCGCGAGGTACCCGGCCGGCCACTCGGCTGCCAGCTCCTCCAGCCGGGCGACGTACGCGGCGGTGGCCGGCAGCGGGGCCAGGCCGTCCCGCCAGTCGGGCCCGCGCAGGTGCGCCAGGTCGCGCTCGATGGCGGCGGTGCGCAGCAGCGCCCGGTCGATGAAGGGGCCCGCCAGCGGGTGCTCCGCGAGCTGCTCGGCCCGCTCTTCCAGGGCCCGGTAGACGTACCAGAGCTGGCCGGTGAGGTCGGCGTACGCCTCGATCCCGAGACCGCCGCCCAGCAGCCGGCTCATGAACGAGGAGTGTTCGGCGGCCTCGTGCTCCTCGCTGCTGGCGGTGCGGAGCACGGTGGAGAACGGGGCGGGCGCGGGCGTGGGCATGCGGCCTCCAGGGTCCGGGATCGGCCGGTGGGAATCGGCTGAATATGTGGTTAGCCTAACCTAACTTCATGCCTTGCCGACAGGCTGTCGGCAAGACGTCCCGTCCCCGGACACGACAGAGGCCGGGGTCCGCGGACGAATCCGCGAACCCCGGCCCCGGGCTGTCCCGACCTGCCTCCGACCGTCCCCGGCCGAGTGGGATCGGAACGACGGCTCAGTGGCCGCCCTGCTCCGCCAGACGCTTGATCGAAGCGGTGACCTCGGCCTCGGCCTCGGCGCGGCCGACCCAGTTGGCGCCCTCGACGGACTTGCCCGGCTCCAGGTCCTTGTAGACCTCGAAGAAGTGCTGGATCTCCAGGCGGTCGAACTCCGACACGTGGTGGATGTCGCGCAGGTGCTCCCAGCGCGGGTCCGTCGCCGGGACGCAGAGCAGCTTGTCGTCGCCGCCGGCCTCGTCGGTCATCTGGAACATGCCGATGGCGCGGCACTTGATGAGGCAGCCCGGGAAGGTCGGCTCGTCCAGGATGACCAGGGCGTCCAGCGGGTCGCCGTCCTCGCCGAGCGTGCCCTCGACGTAGCCGTAGTCGGCCGGGTAGCGGGTCGAGGTGAAGAGCATCCGGTCGAGCCGCAGACGGCCGGTCTCGTGGTCGACCTCGTACTTGTTACGAGAGCCCTTCGGGATTTCGATAAGGACGTCGAACTCCAACGGTTCCTCCAAGGTAGGGACTGACAGAATCCAAGTGTCTCCTACGGGAGCGGGTGCTCGGGAAAGGGGCCGGTCGGTGGGCACAGGGGGAGGGGCGGCGGGCCGCCGCGGGGGGACGGCCGCGGGGCTGTTCGGAGCGGCGCTCCTGGTCGTCGGTACGGTCCTGACCTCGGGTGGTGCGGTCGCGCAGCCGGCCCCGCCGCCGGGCGGGCACAGCGCCGGGCCGGGCGAGGGCGAGGACCACGACGGACCGAACGGCCACGGCGGGAGGAAGGGCGAGCACGGGAAGGGCGGCGCCGGTCCCCGGTCGAACGACGACCCGGGCGCCGCACCCGCCCGTCGGGCCGCGCCGCCCGCCGCGCCCACGCCCGCGGCCTCCGTGCCCGGCGCCTCCGTGCCCGCCACCGGGGGTGGCGACGCGTCCGCTGCGCGCCCGGCCCCCGCGCCGGGCGCCGTCCTGGCCGCCGTCGAGGGCGGCCCGGGCGCCGCCGTCCCCACCGCGCAGGGCCTCCGGCAGGCGCTCGCCGCCGTGCTCGCCGACAAGAGCCTCGGCGAGGTCACCTTCGCCGTCGCGGACGCCGGCACCGGCCAACTCCTGTACGGCTCCGGGGAGAACACCCCGGCCACCCCCGCCTCCACCACCAAGCTGGCCACCGCGGTCGCGGCCCTGTCCCTCATCCCGGGCGACACCCGGCTGCACACCCGGGTGGTCCAGGGCGCGGCCCCGGGCACCATCACCCTGGTCGGCGGCGGCGACCCGACGCTCACCGCGCTGCCCGCCGACCAGGTGCAGATCGGCGGTCAGCCGGCCGACGCCGACACCGCCCCCGCCTCACTGGACTCCCTCGCCCAGCAGACCGCCGACAGCCTCAAGGGCCTCGGCACCACGACGGTCCAGCTGGACTACGACCTGTCGATGTACGCGGGCGGCCCGCAGCACAGGAACCACGACGCCCAGAACATCGCCCTGGTGGTCCCGCTGATGGTGGACGAGGCCAAGGCGGACCCGAAGAGCCGGGAGGACGCGCCGGACCGGGTCGCCGACCCGGCGGCCGCGGCCGCCGAGGCCTTCGCCGCGCTGCTCCGGGCCCGCGGCATCACCGTGACGGGCAAGGCCGGCCCCGCCGCCGCGCCCGCGCCCGCGCCGACCGCCACCGGCACGGCGCCCCTCGGCGACGTCTTCTCGCCGACCGTCGCCCGGCTGGTCGAACGCCTGCTGACCACCTCCGACAACCAGCTCGCCGAGGCGATCGCCCGTCAGGTCGCCATCGCCGCCCACCAGCCCGCGAGCTTCGAGGGCGCCGCGGCCGCCGTCACCCAGGAGCTCACCCGGCTCGGCGTGCCGATGGGCACCGTGGTCCTCAACGACGGCAGCGGCCTGCACCCGGGCAACGCGATACCGCCCGCCGTCCTGGTCCGACTTCTCGCGCTGGCCGCCTCCGAGCAGCACCCCGCCCTGCGCCCGGTGCTCACCGGCCTCCCGGTCGCCGGCTTCACCGGCACCCTCAACAAGCGGTACGGCTCCGGGTCCGGCGCCGCCGACGCGGCCGGGCTGATCCGCGCCAAGACCGGCACCCTCAGCGGCGTCAACACCCTCGCGGGCACCGTCGTCGACGCCGACGGCCGCCTGCTCGCCTTCGCCGTCATGACCCGTACCGCCGCCCCCGCCGACACCGCCCGCGCCGCCATGGACCGCGTCGCCGCCCGCCTCACCACCTGCGGCTGCCACTGACCCGCCGCCGCCCTCCAACGGCCCCGGCCCGGCGGCCCGGAGGCACCCCGCCGCCGCGCACCGGTCCGCCGCCCGCCACTGGTCGCGGCCGGAGACCGGTGGGGCCGGGGCCCGTTGGGGAGAGGTGTTCGCGGCGGGTGGCTGCCGTTGGTGGTGGGGAGCACGTACGGTGAGGGCATGACGAGCGCGAGTGGCGGTGCTGACATGGTCGACTGGAACCTCGCGGTCGCAACCGCGACCAGGTTGGTGCGGCCGGGTCCGGAAGTGAGCCGGGAGGAAGCGGCGGCGGTGGTCGCCGAGCTGCGCCGGCACGCCCTGGAGGCGGAGGAGCACGTGCGGGCGTTCACCGGCATGCGTTCGTCCAGCCTGTCCCAGGCCGCGGCGACGCCGGTGCTGGTGGTGGACCGTCCGGGGTGGATCCGGGCCAACGTGGCGGGCTTCCGCACGGTCGTCCAGCCGCTGGTGGAGAAGCTCCAGGCGCGTCGGGCGAACAGCACGGCGGCCGGGGTGTTCGGCGCGGTGGGCGAGAAGGCGACCGGGATCGAGGTCGGGGCGCTGCTGGCGTTCCTGTCCACCAAGGTGCTGGGCCAGTACGAGACCTTCGCCCCGGCCGAGCCCCCGCTGGAGGCGCCGGACAGCCCGGCGGCGCTGTTCGACAAGCCGCGGCTGGGGCCGGAGGGCCCCGGGCCGGGCCGGCTGCTGCTGGTGGCGCCGAACATCGTGCACGTCGAGCGGGAGCTGGACGTCGACCCGTCCGACTTCCGGCTCTGGGTCTGCCTGCACGAGGAGACGCACCGGACGCAGTTCACCGCGGTGCCGTGGCTGCGTGACCACATCCAGTCCGAGGTGCAGTCCTTCCTCGCCGAGACGGACGTCGACCCGGGCGCCCTGCTGGAGCGGCTGCGGGACGCGGCGGGTTCGCTCGGCGGCCTGCCGGGGGGCGGCAGCCGGGAGGGCGCCTCCTCCGGGAACCTGCTGGAGATCGTCCAGTCGCCCGCGCAGCGCGAGATCCTCGGCCGGCTGACGGCCGTGATGTCGCTGCTGGAGGGCCACGCGGACGTGGTGATGGACGGCGTCGGGCCGGCCGTGGTGCCGACGGTCGCCGAGATCCGGGAGAAGTTCCAGCAGCGCCGGGACCGCGGCGCCAACCGGCTCGACCTGCTGCTGCGCCGGCTGCTCGGCATGGACGCGAAGCTGCGCCAGTACCAGGACGGCGCGGTGTTCGTGCGCGGGGTGGTGGAGCAGGTCGGCATGGAGGGGTTCAACCGGGTGTGGACCTCCCCGAACACCCTGCCCACCAAGGACGAGATCCACGACCCGGCCGCCTGGGTGGCCCGGGTGGCGCGCTGAGCGCGGTCGTGACGCGGGCGCGCCGTACGCCGGACGGCAAGCGGCGCGCGCCGGTCAAACCCGCTCGTACGAGTGGTCCAATCAGGCCGACGACGAGTGAAGAAGCGTTTCTTCATTCACCCGAACGTGGGACGGTCGACCTGCCGGGGGCGCGGGTGGCGTAGTGGGTGGCCACTATCTGCCACCATCTGTGAGCGCCCGGTAACCGGGTGCTCATGCGGGTGCGCGGTCCCCGCCGCGTCCGCCGCACGTCCTGTCCCCCCTCCGTCGAGGAGTCGTCCGCCGTGGGTCCTCACCCCGCCGTCGCCGCGATACGCCTGGCCGTTCGCCGTACGCTCACCGACCTCGCCGCCGAGGCCGGTTCCACCTTCACCGCGCCGGTGCGCCGGCCCCGGGAGCGCCCGGCCGGGGCGCCGCTGGTGGGTGCCGCGGTCGGCACCACCCTGATCGGCAACGCCGCGCGCCACCCCTCCGGGCTGCCCCGGACCCCGGCCGCGCCCGGCTCGCCGCTGGTCCTGGTCGCGGTCAGCGGCGGCGCCGACTCGATGGCGCTGGCCATCGCCGCCGCCTTCGAAGCCCCCAAGATCGGCCTGCGGGTCGGCGCCGTCACCGTCGACCACGGCCTCCAGGCGGGATCCGCCGAGCGCGCCGCCCAGGTGGCCGACCGGCTGCGCAGCCTCGGCCTCGACCCGGTGGAGGCGGTCCCGGTCCGGGTCGGCCGCGCCGGGGGCCCGGAGGCCGCCGCCCGGGACGCCCGCTACGCCGCCCTGGACGCGGCCGCCGACCGCCACGGCGCGATCGCGGTGCTGCTCGGCCACACCCGGGACGACCAGGCCGAGACCGTGCTGCTGGGCCTGGCCCGCGGCTCCGGCTCCCGCTCGCTGGCCGGGATGCCCGCCCAGAAGGGCCGCTACCGCCGCCCGCTGCTGGAGCTGGACCGGGCGGCCACCCGGCAGGCCTGCGCCGCCCAGTCGATCCCGGTCTGGGACGACCCGCACAACTGTGATCCCGCCTACACCCGCTCCCGGGTCCGCCACGAGGTGCTGCCGGTCCTGGAGAAGCACCTGGGCGGCGGGGTGGTCGAGGCGCTGGCCCGCACCGCCCGGCTGTTCCGCGACGACGCCGACGCCCTCGACCAGTGGGCCGCACTGGCCGAACGCGACCTCCGTACGGGCGACGGCGCCCTGGACGCCGTGAAGCTGGCCGAACTGCCGCCCGCGGTGCGCCGCCGGGTGCTGCGCCGGGCCGCGCTGCGGGCGGGCTGTCCGGCCGGGGACCTGTTCGCCCGGCACCTGGAGACGATCGACCTGCTGGTCACCGGATGGCGCGGACAGGGCCCGCTGCACCTACCCGGGGGCGTCGAGGCCACCCGCAGGTGTGGCACGCTGGTCTTTCGGCGGCAGGGCGACTGACGGGCGAGGCATGCCCAGGGGGAGCCGACCGCCGGCCACACAGACCCCGAACGTTTGAGGACGTATCCCCGGTGGACCAGAACGACATGGGCGCTGACCTCGCGAAGGTGCTCATCAGCAAGGACGAGATCGACGCCAAGCTCCTGGAGCTGGCCGAGCGAATCGACCGGGACTACGCAGGCAAGGACCTGCTGATCGTCGGCGTCCTCAAGGGGGCTGTGATGGTCATGGCCGACCTGGCCCGGACCCTGCACTCGCAGGTCACCATGGACTGGATGGCCGTCTCCTCGTACGGGATGGGCACCAAGTCCTCCGGTGTGGTGCGGATCCTGAAGGACCTGGACACCGACATCGCCGGCCGTGACGTCCTGATCGTCGAGGACATCATCGACTCCGGTCTGACGCTGTCCTGGCTGCTCGGCAACCTGGGCTCGCGCGGTCCGGCCTCGCTGGAGGTCTGCGCGCTGCTCCGCAAGCCGGACGCCGCCAAGGTCGAGATCGACGTCAAGTACGTCGGCTTCGACATCCCCAACGAGTTCGTGGTCGGCTACGGCCTGGACTACGCGGAGAAGCTGCGCAACCTCCCCTTCATCGGGACCCTCGCCCCGCACGTCTACGGCGGCTGACGGCCCCGTTCGGGTTACGGGCGGGAACAGTAGGCCGTTCCCGCCCGTTGGACCCCCGGGGACAAAGAACCACAGCCGTCTCGCCGTGCTCCCGCCATGGGTGGGTCCGACTGCGGTACGGTCCAATAAACCGCTCTTCACATGAGCACCAATCGGATTGCGCCGCGGCCCAACAGCCCCCCGGCGCCGTTGAGTGGCAGGAGGGACGGGGCGGCAACGCCCCGCATGGATGGACGTCAAGCGATACTTCCGTGCGCCGATCATGTGGATCGTGCTGGCCGTCCTCGCCGTCATCGTGCTGATGCAGGTCGTTTCGGACTCCAACGGCTACAAGACGGTGGACACCGGTCAGGTCGTCGCGGCGATCGACGCGCACAACGTCAAGTCGGCGCAGATCACCACCGGTGACTCGAACACGATCAAGATCCAGCTCAAGGACGGCGCCACGCTGCCCAGTGCCGGAACGGGCAAGACCCCGTCCGGTACCAAGTTCCAGGCCTCTTACATCGGCGACCAGGGTGTCGCCATCGCCGACAAGCTCCAGGCCCAGGTCAACGACAAGGACGCGAGCACGCTCGCCGAGGGCTACACGATCAGCCCGGAGAAGCAGAGCACCTTCGTCAGCCTGCTGCTGTCGATGCTCCCGATCGTGATCATCGTCCTGGTCTTCCTGTTCCTGATGAACCAGATGCAGGGCGGCGGCTCCAGGGTCATGCAGTTCGGCAAGTCCAAGGCCAAGCTGCTCACCAAGGACACCCCGAAGACCACCTTCGCCGACGTCGCCGGCGCGGACGAGGCGGTCGAGGAGCTCCACGAGATCAAGGAGTTCCTCCAGGAGCCGGCCAAGTTCCAGGCCGTCGGCGCCAAGATCCCCAAGGGCGTGCTGCTCTACGGCCCGCCCGGCACCGGCAAGACCCTGCTGGCCCGCGCCGTCGCGGGCGAGGCCGGGGTGCCCTTCTACTCCATCTCCGGCTCGGACTTCGTCGAGATGTTCGTCGGTGTCGGCGCCAGCCGCGTCCGCGACCTCTTCGAGCAGGCCAAGGCGAACGCCCCGGCGATCGTCTTCGTCGACGAGATCGACGCCGTCGGCCGGCACCGCGGTGCGGGCCTCGGCGGCGGCCACGACGAGCGCGAGCAGACCCTCAACCAGCTGCTGGTCGAGATGGACGGCTTCGACGTCAAGGGCGGCGTGATCCTGATCGCCGCGACCAACCGCCCCGACATCCTGGACCCGGCGCTGCTGCGCCCGGGCCGCTTCGACCGCCAGATCGCGGTCGAGCGCCCCGACCTCCAGGGCCGGCTGGACATCCTCAAGGTGCACCAGAAGGGCAAGCCGATCGCGCCCGACGTCGACCTGTCGGCCGTCGCCAAGCGCACCCCCGGCTTCACCGGTGCCGACCTGTCGAACGTCCTCAACGAGGCGGCGCTGCTGACCGCCCGCTCGGACAAGAAGCTGATCGACAACGGCATCCTGGACGAGGCGATCGACCGCGTCGTGGCCGGTCCGCAGAAGCGCACGCGGATCATGTCCGACCGGGAGAAGAAGATCACCGCGTACCACGAGGGCGGCCACGCCCTGGTCGCGGCGGCCTGCCAGTACAGCGACCCGGTGCACAAGATCACCATCCTGTCCCGCGGCCGGGCCCTCGGCTACACCATGGTGCTGCCGGACGAGGACAAGTACTCCACCACCCGCAACGAGATGCTCGACCAGCTCGCCTACATGATGGGCGGGCGCGCGGCGGAGGAGCTGGTCTTCCACGACCCGACCACCGGTGCCTCGAACGACATCGAGAAGGCCACCGCGACGGCCCGGGCCATGGTCACCCAGTACGGCATGACCGAGCGCCTCGGCGCGATCAAGTTCGGCTCGGACAACTCGGAGCCGTTCCTGGGCCGCGAGATGGGCCACCAGCGCGACTACTCGGAAGAGGTCGCCGGGCTGGTCGACGAAGAGGTCAAGAAGCTCATCGACACGGCGCACAACGAGGCCTGGGAGATCCTGGTCGAGAACCGCGACGTGCTCGACAACCTGGTCCTGGAGCTCCTGGAGAAGGAGACCCTGAACAAGGAGCAGATCGCCGAGGTCTTCGCCCCGATCGTCAAGCGCCCGACCCGGCCGGCCTGGACGGGCTCCGCCCGCCGCACGCCGTCCACCCGGCCTCCGGTGCAGTCCCCGAAGGAGCTGGCGCTCACCAACGGCGCCGCCTCCGGCGAGGCCGCTCCGGTGGACGTCGTGAAGCTCCCGCCGCTGCCGGCCACCGAGCCGCCGACCGAGGGCTGACCCCCGCTCCGTAGGGAATGGATGCCGCGTCACCAGGGTTTGTACCCTGGAGGCGCGGCATCCGTGCTGTTCAGCCAGAGTCTTCCGATACATAAGCGAGGCCCGCATGATCGACCCGGTGACCTTCGACGGTCCGCCCGCCGTCGGTACCTTCGACCAGAAGCGGGCCGAGAACGCCATCCGCGAGCTGCTCCTCGCCGTCGGGGAGGACCCGGACCGCGAGGGCCTGCTGGAGACCCCGGCCCGGGTGGCGCGCGCCTACAAGGAGATATTCGCGGGCCTGTGGCAGGAGCCCGAGGACGTCCTCACCACCACCTTCGACCTCGGCCACGACGAGATGGTGCTGGTCAAGGACATCGAGCTGACCTCGGTCTGCGAGCACCACCTGGTGCCGTTCCGCGGCGTGGCCCACGTCGGGTACATCCCGTCCACCAGCGGCAAGATCACCGGGCTGTCCAAGCTCGCCCGGCTGGTCGACGTCTACGCCCGCCGGCCGCAGGTGCAGGAGCGGCTGACCAGCCAGGTCGCCGACGCGCTGATGCGGATCCTGGAGCCGCGCGGGGCGATCGTCGTGGTCGAGTGCGAGCACATGTGCATGTCGATGCGCGGCATCCGCAAGCCCGGCGCCAAGACCATCACCTCCTGCGTGCGCGGCCAGCTGCGCGACCCGGCCACCCGGGCCGAGGCGATGAGCCTCATCATCGGCCGGTAGGGCGCCGGCCGGGCCGACGGTTCAGGGACCGGGCACCTCGTGCTCCGCGTGCGGCGGAGCCGGGGTGCCCAGCGCGTTGCGGTGCTCGGGCATCCGCAGCGTGACCATCCGGCGCCAGCCGTAGGCGCGGTCGTACAGGTGGAGCGCGCGCACCCCGAGGGTGATCAGGGCGAGCTGCCAGCGCGGCCAGCGCAGGATCCGGGCCATCCGGGCGGTGACGGCGAGGCCGACGTCCCGGTAGGTGCGGACCTCGCCCCGGGCGCTGGCCTCCAGGGCGTGCCGGACGTACGGGCCGTGGCCCTCGGAGATCAGCCGCAGCAGCTCCTCGTGGCAGTAGGCGAGGTGGTCGTCCTCGTCCGCGGAGATCACCCGCATCGCCCGGCCGAGGGCCGGGTTGTCCGCGTACGCCCTGACCAGCTGCCGCATCTGCTCGGCGGCGCGCTGCTCGGTGACCCGGCTGTGCGCGAGGTAGGTGATGAGCTCGCGGTCGGTCAGCGGGACGTCGGTGTTCAGCCGTTCGTGCGAGAGGCCGATGCCCTGGCGCTCCAGCAGCATGCAGTAGTCGGTCTCGTCGGGCACGGGCACCTTGGGCAGGCCGCGCCGGTTCAGCAGCTGGGCGAAGATCCGGCCGTGCTTGCGCTCGTCGGCACCGTGCCGGGCGACCTTCGGGGCGAGGACCGGGTCCCGGGTGAGGGCGGCGATCCGCTCGTTCTCCCAGCCGCCCTGGTCCTCGCCGCCGGCCGCGATGCTGCAGAACAGCTGGTACGCCTGGTCGTTGCGGTAGATCTCGTCGAAGAGCGAGCGGGTGCTCAGCACAGTGCCTCCTGCGCGGGTCCGGGGGGCCCGGCGGGGGCCGACGGGCGGTCGCGATACGTTCCCCCGGGCCGCCGGCCGGGCGGGCCGACCGGCGGGTAGTCACCCACGTGCGCTAGCCGAGGTGCGAGCCCAGCCATTCGAGGGTGGCCGGCAGCTCCCTGGTCCAGCTGTCGAAGTTGTGCCCGCCGTCGTCCAGGTAGAGCGAGTCGATCTTGAACTGGGGGTTGGCCGCCGCGGTCCTGGTGGCGAGGTCGACGAACTGGACGGTCTGCGGGTAGTCCCCCTCCGCGCGGGTGGAGACCGCCAGCACGTTGAGCGCCGGGACCGGCAGGTTCTGCAGCCGCCAGCCGAGGTCGTGCTGCTGGGCCAGCGCCTTGTCGCCGTTGAAGAGGTCGCCGCCGGTGTAGTTGTCCTGGCGCACGGTGAAGTCGCCGTGCAGGCTCGCCGCGCTGCCGTAGACGTTCGGGAAGCGCATCGCCAGGCGCAGCGCGCAGCTGCCGCCGGTGGAGTAGCCGAGGGTGCCCCAGGAGCCGGCCGTGCGGCCGACCCGGTAGGCGCTGAGGATGGCCTCGGGGACGTCCTTGACGAACCAGGTCTCGGTGCGCGGCCCGCCGGGGACGTCCACGCACTCGGTGTCCCGGGACGGGACGACCGCCGGGCGGGCCATCACCAGGACGGTCGGCGGCATCTTGCCGGAGCGCTGCAGCTCGATCGCGGTCTGGGCGAGGGGCAGCTCGTGCAGCAGGTTCAGGGTGGTGCCCGGGTAGCCGGCGATGGCCAGCAGGACGGGGAAGCGGACCAGGGTGAGCTTCGGGTCGAAGTACGCGGGCGGCAGGTAGACGAACATCTGGTCGGAGAAGCCCGTCTCCTTGCCGCTCACCCGGACCGACTCGATCCTGCCGACCTCCTCGGGCGGGCCCTTCGGCAGGTTGGTGATGGTCTCCAGGCCGCCCTCGGTGGTGGGCTGGACCAGCGCGTCGGGGACCGGGGTGCCGCCCCTGTGGTTCTCGTTGCCGGCCAGCGCGAGCTTGGCGCCGCCGGGGCTGAGCAGGTCGTCCCAGGAGGTGTAGAACCCGAAGGAGTTGTTCACCGACAGCGCGAGCACGGCCAGGACCGAGGCTTGAACGACCGTCAGTAACCCGATCCGGCCGAGCACCGGCAGCGGACGTTGCGGCGCCAGCCGCGGCCAGAGCCACAGGGTCGTGACGACCGCCGCGGCGCCGAGTGCGAGAAGCGAGTTCACCAGCGCGTCGCTGGTCAGTTCCATGCCGTCGGCCTTCCGGTGGGACACTGTCGGTGCAGGCTTCATCGTCTGGCGGTCCGTCAGGCCGGGCCACCGTGGCTAGGCTGTCCGGATGCCCGGGCGGGCTGGTAGGGCGGGGAGAGCCGGAGGCAACCGGCGCCCTAGAATGCGGCGTCCACCGTACGTAACGCGTCCCGGAGGGTCCCGTCGCGCCACGCTGCGGCGGGCCCCCGGCTCCCACCGCCGGCTCAACCCGCAGCGCGACCACGGCCCCGGTTTACCGACCGTTTCCGGGTCCTTGGTATGCGCATTGCCTGATGAAGGAATAGGCATGAAGGTCCATCACGCGTCCTCCCCCGGAGTGACCGGACACCGCACCGCAGCCTCTACGCTGAGCTTCCATGAGCGTTCCCGTGTCCGTTGAGCCGAGCCCCGAGCAGCCGCCGCGCCGTCGCCGCGGCCTGCAGACGCTGCGCAACCAGGCGTCCGCCGTCCCGAGGGCCTGGCTCCCCGGAGCGGTCGGCTACGCCTGTCTGCTGATCGGGCTCGTGGACATCGCCAGCGCGGTGTTCCCCAGGCTCCGGCACACGAAGGTGCACACCTTCGCGGGGCAGCTGCCGGGCGGCACCACCAGCCTGGCGGCGGTCGGCGCGCTGATGGTCGGCATCCTGCTGGTGCCGCTGGCGCACGCGCTGCGCCGGCGCAAGCGGCGGGCCTGGCGGGCGGTCTGCGTGCTGCTGCCGGTCAGCGCCGGGCTGCACATCGTGCGCTGGCACCAGATCGGCCCGGCGGTCGTCTCGCTGGTGGTCCTCGCCGTGATGCTGGTCCACCAGCGCGAGTTCTACGCCAAGGCCGACCCGCGCACCCGCTGGCGGGCGGTGGTCAACCTGGTCGTCATGGGCGTCCTCAGCGTGCTGCTCGGCCTGCTGATCGTGAGTACCCGGACCAAGTACGAGATCGGCCACCCGGGCCTGACCGAGCGCCTGCAGCACGTCGGGTACGGACTGTTCGGCTTCGAGGGCCCGATCCGGTACAACAACGTCCGGATGTCCGACCTGGTCGCCTACCTGCTCGGCGGGCTCGGCCTGCTGACCGCCTTCACCACCGCGTACCTGGCGCTGCGCCCGGGCAAGCCGAAGCCCGAGCTGACGGCGGAGGACGAGGAGAAGGTCCGCGAGCTGCTCAAGCGGCACGGCGAGCGCGACTCGCTCGGCTACTTCGCGCTGCGCCGCGACAAGAGCGTGCTGTTCTCGCCCACGGGCAAGGCCGCGATCTCCTACCGGGTGGTCTCCGGCGTGATGCTGGCCTCCGGCGACCCGGTCGGCGACGTCGAGGCCTGGCCGGGCGCGATCAAGGTGTTCATGGCCGAGGCCCGCGAGCACGCCTGGGTGCCGGCCGTGATGGGGTGCAGCGAGGTCGGCGGCGAGGTCTGGACCCGTGAGGCGGGCCTGGACGCGCTGGAGCTGGGCGACGAGGCGATCGTGGACACCGCGTCCTTCTCGCTCTCCGGCCGGGCCATGCGCAACGTGCGCCAGATGGTCAAGCGGATCGAGCGCAACGGCTACTCCTGCCAGGTGCGCCGGGTCTCCGAGCTCACCGTGGAGGAGAAGTACCGGATCGCCGACGCCGCCGCCCGCTGGCGCGGCACCGACACCGAGCGCGGCTTCTCGATGGCCCTCGGCCGTTTCGGCGACCCGCTGGACGACGACTGCGTGGTGGTCACCGCCCACAAGGCCCCGGAGGAGGGCGAGGAGGGCGACGACCTGAAGGCCGTGCTGCACTTCGTGCCCTGGGGGCCGGACGGCATCTCGCTGGAGCTGATGCGCCGCGACCGCGCCGCCGACCCGGGCCTGAACGAGCTGCTGATCGTCGCCGCGCTGCAGGCGGTGCCCGCGATGGGCGTGCGCCGGGTGTCGCTCAACTTCGCGATGTTCCGCTCGGCGCTGGCCCGCGGCGAGCGGATCGGCGCCGGCCCGGTGCTGCGCGCCTGGCGGGGGCTGCTGGTGTTCCTGTCGCGCTGGTTCCAGATCGAGTCGCTGTACAAGTTCAACGCCAAGTTCCAGCCCGAGTGGGAGCCGCGCTTCCTGGTCTTCCCGAGCACCCGGGACCTGCCCCGGATCGGCTTCGCCGCGATGCAGGCGGAGGCCTTCATCACGCTCGGGATGCCGCGTTTCGGCCGTCGGCGCCAGCGCGAGGGGCTGATGCCGGTCCCGTCGACCCGTGAGGTCACCGAGGCCGCCTGAGGCCCGTCGCGGGCCTTCGGGGCCGCGACGGCACGGAACGGGGCCCCCGCCGAGAATCCTCGGCGGGGGCCCCGTTCGATAATGGGAAGCATGAACGATTCGCCCTCCTTCTCCCTGCCGGCCGGTCTGCCGCGACTGGAGCGCTGCGCCGTGATGGGCGTGGTCAACGTCACGCCCGACTCCTTCTCGGACGGCGGGATGTGGCACGACCCCGCCAAGGCGATCGCGCACGGCCTCGCACTGCGGGCCCGCGGCGCCGACCTGGTGGACGTCGGCGGCGAGTCCACCCGGCCGGGCTCGCAGCGGGTCCCCGAGGAGGAGGAGCTGCGCCGGGTGATCCCGGTGGTGCGCGAGCTCGCCGACGCCGGGGTGGTGGTCTCGGTGGACACCATGCGCGCCTCGGTCGCCGAGCAGGCCGTCGAGGCCGGCGCCGCGATCGTCAACGACGTCTCCGGGGGGCTCGCCGACCCGGCGATGGCCCGGGTGGTCGCCGAGACCGGCGCGCCCTTCGTGGTGATGCACTGGCGCGGGCAGTCCGCCGACATGGACCGGATGGCCGTCTACGACGACGTCGTGCGGGACGTGGTCGCCGAGCTGACCGACCGGGTGGACGCGCTGCTGGCGGCCGGGGTCAAGGAGGACCAGCTGATCCTCGACCCGGGGCTCGGCTTCGCCAAGACCTCCGAGCACAACTGGGCGCTGCTCGGCCGGCTGGACGCGCTCACCGCGCTCGGCCGTCCCGTGCTCGTGGCGGCTTCGCGCAAGCGGTTCCTGGGTACGCTGCTCGCCGACCCGGCAACCGGGGAACTGCGCCCGGCCCGGGAGCGCGACGACGCGACGGCCGCGGTGTCGGTGCTGTCCGCACGGGCGGGAGCCTGGGCGGTGCGGGTGCACGACGTGTCCGGCACGGCGGATGCCGTCCGGGTGGTCGCGGCCTGGCAGCACGCGGCGCGGTTGGGGTGAGGGAGGGTCTGTGACAGGTGACGGCAGGTTGAGCGGCGGTACGGCCGGGCGGGCCCGCGAGGCGGACCTGGAGGCCGTTCTGGCGGCGAACCAGGGGCTCTACGAGGCGCTGGAACGGGGGGACCTGGAAGCGGTCGAGGACGCCTGGCTGGGCGCCGCGGACGCCGACGACAAGGGTGGCGTGGTGTGCGTGCACCCGGGCTGGCCGGTGCTCCGCGGCCGGGCCCAGGTGACCCGTTCGTACATGCTGATCATGATGAACACGGAGTACATCCAGTTCTTCCTGACCGATGTCGAGGCCGAGGTGCACGGTGATGTGGCCCTTGTCACGTGCACCGAGAACATCCTGTCCGGCGGAGAGTCGGAGGAGGAGGGGGAACTCGGGCCGCTGGTCGGCGGAAAGGTCGTGTCGACGAATCTGTTCCGTCGTACCCCGGCCGGGTGGAAGCTCTGGTCGCATCACGGTTCACCCGTTCTGACCAGCGGGGACGACGACGAGGAGAGCTGATTCCGGCACTTGCGGAAATGCAGTGCCGGGAAGTCGCCGGGAATTTCCGAGTGGTCACCGAACGTTCACGTCAATCGCCATATCGGTGCGCGTGGCGTCGGTTCGTGCCGGGTAGGACGGTCAGGCGTTGTCCGTGCTCGCGGGTAGATTCGAAACGGAGTGGCGGGCGTGCCGCCCGCCTTCGCCCTGCCCGTCCATGCCTTTCTCCGGGCGGGGCCCGTCCGACTGGGAGCAGTGATTCGTTTGCTGGACCGCGTCACCCTGCGGGGGCTGCGAGCCCGGGGCCACCACGGCGTCTTCGAGCGCGAGCGCGTCGAGGGGCAGACCTTCGTGGTCGACCTCGTGCTCCACCTGGACACCCGCCCCGCCGCGGCCGGAGACGACCTCACCCGCACCGCGCACTACGGGCTGGTGGCGGAGGAGGTCACCGCGATCATCGCCGGGGAGCCGGTCGACCTGATCGAGACGCTGGCCCAGCGGATCGCCGACCAGTGCCTCAAGCACGAAGCGGTCGAGGAGGTCGAGGTCACCGTGCACAAGCCGGACGCCCCGATCACCGTGCCGTTCGACGACGTGACCGTGACCATCCACCGGGGCCGCGCATGACCCCCACCGCGCGCCCGGTATCCGATGTAGAGGACGTTTTCCGATGAGCGAGCGAAGCGAGCGGATGATCAAGAGGTGCGCATGGGTGAGTGCCCCTGCTGAGCGAAGCGAGGCGGGCGCATGAGCACCAGTGACCCGACCGCCACGCCGAACGCGTTCGACCTGGAGAGCCGGGTGGACTCCGCCGACACCACGCTGCACAGCCAGCGCTGCGCGGTGATCGCGCTCGGCAGCAACCTGGGCAACCGGCTGGACACCCTCCAGGGGGCCGTCGACGCGCTCGCCGACACCCCGGGGCTGAAGATCAAGGCCGTCTCGGCGGTGTACGAGACCGAGGCCGTCGGCGGGCCCGAGGAGCAGCCGAACTACTACAACGCGGTCGTGGTGCTGCGCACCTCGCTGCCCCCGCGGGACCTGCTGGAGCGCGGCAACGCCATCGAGGACGCCTTCGGGCGGGTGCGGACCGTCCACTGGGGCCCGCGCACCCTGGACGTCGACATCCTGGCCTACGAGGGCGTGCTGAGCGACGACCCGCAGCTGCTGCTGCCGCACCCGCGCTCGCACGAGCGCGCCTTCGTGCTCGCCCCCTGGCTGGACGCCCAGCCGGAGGCCGAGGTGCCCGGGCACGGGCGGGTGGACGCGCTGCTGACCGCGCTGGGCGGTCCGGACGCGCAGGGCGTGAAGCGCCGCGAGGACATCGGGCTGACGCTGCCCGAGTAGGTCCGGAGGCCGGTGACCGGGGCCGTTGCCCGGGGAACTCGGCCGGGGGCCCGGCCGTACGAGTAGGTGTCCGCCGTTCACGCGGGTGCCCGCCCGGCCGGGCCCGGTACGGTGGCCTGGCGCCGCCGCGCCACCGGGCGGGCGGCCGGTTCGGGTACCCGGGAAGGACCTCCTCCGAGTGAAGCTGCTTCGCCTCCGCCTCCTGATCGGCATCACCGCCGCCACGACGGCGCTGTCCTGGGCCGGCTCCAAGCTGTGGGCCTCCGTGGACACGCTGCCGGCGGTGCCGGCCGCGGCGCCGGTGGTGCTGGCGGCGGTCGCGGTGGTCCTGCTGGCGACCGCGCTGTCGCTGCGGGCCCGGCTGAAGGCGGTGCGCGAGCGGCAGCCCGGGGCGAAGGGGGTCGACCCGCTGCTGGCGGCCCGGGCGGTGGTGCTGGGGCAGGCCAGCGCGCTGGTCTCCTCGGTGGTCACCGGGATCTACGCGGGGGCCGGGATCTACCTGCTGGGCGAGCTGGACGTGTCGGCCCGCAAGGACCAGGCCGTGACGGCCGGGCTCGCGGTGCTGGCGGGGGCCGCGGTGATCGCGGCGGCGCTCTGGATCCAGCACGTGTGCAAGCTGCCGGAGAACCACGACGACCCGGGCGGTCCGGCGGCGTCGCACCGCTGAGACGCGGCCGGGGCCCCGCCGGGGCGCCGCCCGGGCGTCACGGGGGCCTCGACGGCCCCGCCGGCACCGTCCGCCTCGTCGGCACCGCTGATCAGGGCTTTCTTCGTGATCTTGCGTGAGAATCCGGGCACGTGCGGTAAAAACCGCACCCTGTCAAGGGCGGAAGGGGACCCTGGGCTGACAGGCCCCCAATTCGCACGCTAGTTTCTTGGACATGTCTCGCGGACGCCACCGTCATTCCTCCGTCCTCGGCCGGGTCTTTCCCCCCACCGCCGCCGGCGTGCTGCTGGTCGCCGCACTGGCCGCTCTGCTTTTCAGTCAGGACACCGTCCTGGTGCGCTCGGTGGGCGTCGCGGCGGTGATCGCGACGCTCGGCTTCGCGTTGCTGCTGCGCCAGCGGGACAAGGCGGCCCGGGCTGCCGCCGAGACGTCCGCGGCCCAGCGGCTGCGCGCCGAGGAGCGGTTCGAGGAGCAGCTGGCCGAGGCCGAGTACGCGGCGGAGGTCGCCGAGGAGCGGGCCACCCGGTTCGGGCGGCGGCTGACGGCGGAGAAGTCGCGGCTGGCGAAGGCCGAGACCGAGATCGCCCGGCTGCTGCGCGAGCGGGCCGTGGCGGTGGCCGAGCAGGCGCTCAAGGAGGCCGAGGCGGCCCAGCAGGCGCTCGCCGCGAGCCGTCCGAAGCATCCGGCCAGCCCGGCCGCCTACGTGCGGGCGGCGTCCGTGCTGCGGCTGCTGGAGCGCCGCGCGGCGGAGCAGGAGGCCCGGCGGGCGCGTACGGCGGGCGCGGAGGTGGCCCTGCGGAAGCCCGCGAAGGAGTCGCCGGTCGCCCCGGCCGCGTCGGTGGCCGTGCCGGCCCCGGTGGCGCCCTCGGTGCCGACCCCGGGGCAGGCTCCGGCGGCCCCGGCGCCGGTGCGGCCCGAGCCGGTGCGTCCGGCGCTGACCGCGACGGTCGGTCAGCTCGGCGGCGCGTCGGCCGGGCCGGCCGCGGCGCCCGCGCCGGTGGAGCGGCAGCGGCCGCGCCCGGCGCAGTCCGGTCCGGCCCGCGGGCAGGGCTTCAGCTTCTTCGGCCGCGGTGCGGCTGCCCCGGCGCGCCCGGCGGCCCCGGCACCGGCGGTGGGCAGCGTCGCCGAACTGGGGGAGCGCGCCGACCTGGCGGACGTGGTGGGCGACGAGGCGGTGGCCGAGAAGGCCGTGGCCGAGGCCCGGGCGGCGGAGTCGGCCGAGCGGCCGGAGCAGGGCGGGCCGACCGTGGTGGACCTGACGCCGGAGGACGAGACCGAGCTGATCCAGCTGCCGGAGCTGCGCGCCTCGCGCTGAGGCCCGCCGGGCCCCGGAAACGGAGAAACCGCGGCGCGGGGAGTCGGACGGACCGACTTCCCGCGCCGCGGCGTTGTCCGCGGGTGCGTCAGAGCTGGACGCCGAAGTCCTGGGCGATGCCGGCCAGGCCGGAGGCGTAGCCCTGGCCGACGGCGCGGAACTTCCACTCCCCGTTGTTGCGGTAGAGCTCGCCGAAGATCATCGCGGTCTCGGTGGCGGCGTCCTCGGAGAGGTCGTAGCGGGCGATCTCGGCGCCGCCGGCCGCGTTCACCACGCGGATGTAGGCGTTGCGGACCTGGCCGAAGTTCTGGCCGCGGGCGGTGCCGTCGTAGATGGTGACCGGGAAGGTGATCTTGGCGGCCTCGACCGGCAGGCCGGCCAGGTTGATGTTGATCGACTCGTCGTCGCCCGCGCCCTCGCCGGTGCGGTTGTCACCGGTGTGCACGACGGTGTTGTCCGGCGTGCTGGTGTTGTTGAAGAAGACGAAGTGGCCGTTGGACAGCACCTTGCCGTCCGCGTTCAGGACGATCGCGCTGGCGTCGAGGTCGAACTCGGCGCCGGTCGTGGTGCGGACGTCCCAACCCAGGCCGACGGTGACCGCGGACAGGCCGGGGGCCTCCTTGGTCAGCGAGACGTTGCCACCCTTGGAGAGGCTCACTGGCATGACGATTGCAGTCCCTTCGTTCGCTTCGTTCGCTATTTCCCGGGACAACGCAATACCGCGGTGGCTTGGTTCCGCAGGGGCCGTGAATTCTTCGTGGGCGCCCAACGGAGGGCAAAGACCGGGCAAAGGACGTGTCAGATGCGCCGGAACCGGCCCTGCAGCGTCCAGATGTTCGGGTTGTCGGCCAGGTCGGGGTGCATGTCGAAGAGGTCGGCCAGGGTGTCCTGGAGGAAGTCCCGGGCCTCGCGCCGCAGCTCGCCGTGGCGGACCACCACCGGCGGCTCGTCCGGCAGCCAGGTGGCGGTGACCTCGACCCAGTTGAAGCGGCGGGCGAAGCGCAGCAGCTCGGTGTTCTGGGTGAAGTCGAGGTCGGCGGTCTGCACCCGGGCGGCCCGGACGCCGTCCGGGTCGCGGTCCAGGAGTTCGGCGACGTCGCACAGCGCCCAGGCGAAGTCGAGCACGGGCACCCAGCCCCAGGCGGTGGACAGTTCCGAGCCCTCGCCGTCCAGGTAGACGTCGCCGCAGAACAGGTCGTACCGCAGGGCGTGCACGGACGCGGTGCGGTAGTCCGTCTGCGGGGGGTCGGGGAAGCGGTTGGAGAGGGAGTAGCCGAGCTCGATCACGTACGCCATTGTCGGGGCTCGGGGCGCCCGGGGGTAACCGGGTGCGGAAGCGGGGGGCGTACCGATATCCGGGTGACCGGACGGGCCGGGCGCGGGATGATGGGCGCATGTCCGAGCCCATCCGCGTACGGGGGTCGGTGGTCGTCCCCGACGCCGAGCTCGTCTGGCGCTTCTCGCGTTCCTCCGGCCCCGGCGGCCAGCACGTCAACACCTCCGACTCCAAGGCCGAGTTGCGCTTCGACCTGGCCTCGACCAGGGCGCTGCCCGAGGTGTGGCGCGAGCGGGCGCTGGAGCGGCTGGCCGGCCGGCTGGTGGACGGCCGGGTACTGGTGGTCCAGGCCTCGGAGTTCCGCTCGCAGTGGCGCAACCGGGAGGCGGCCGCGGCCCGGCTGTCGGCGCTGCTGACCGAGGCGTGCGCGCCGCCGCCGAAGGCCCGGCGGGCGACCAGGCCGAGCCGGGGGATGGTCCAGCGGCGGCTGGAGAACAAGAAGCACCGCTCCGAGCTGAAGCAGGGCCGCCGGGCGCCGCGGGGCGGCGAGTAGCCGGCGCGGCCTCAGCCGAGGGTGCGGTAGCCGCCGCGGAAGTAGAGCAGCGGGCGGCCGCCGGGGTCGGGCACCGTGGCCTCCAGGACGCGGCCGAGCAGCAGGGTGTGGTCGCCGGCGGGTATCCGCTGCTCGGTGCGGCACTCGACGGTGGCCAGTGCGCCGTCGACCAGCGGGGCGCCGGTGCGCGGGCCGCGGTGGTGCGGGGTGTCCGCGAACAGTAGCCGGTCGCTGAGCCGGCCCTTCATGGCGAACCGCGAGCCGAGCGTCTTCTGTCCCTCGGTCAGCACCGAGACCGCCCAGGTGTCCACCCGGGAGAGCACCTCGTCCATCCGGGAGTCCTCGCGGACCGAGATCAGCACCAGCGGCGGCTCCAGCGACACCGAGAGGAAGGACGTGGCGGTCATGCCGACGTCCTCGCCGTCCTCCGGGTCGTGGACGGTCACCAGGCTCACGCCGGCGGCGAGCTGGGAGAGGGCAGCCCGGAACTCGTCGGGCGTGGCGTGGGGGGCAGCTTCGGGCTGCGGCGACGGGTACACGTACCGCACGGTAGTCGTCACCCGGGAGGAACGGCATCGGGCCTTGGTCGTAGGACCGGCGGTCCGGCCGAAGGGTTACGCCCGGTGGCCGAACTCACCCTCAGGAGTGAAGCGACCGGACTGGCGGGCGCAGTCGGCTTCAGTCGGCGGCCAATGCGGTCGACCACCAGAAAAGTTCCGATGGCGCTGTATGTCCCACTACGGGACAGATGAACTGATTAAGGGCGCATTAGTCTCGTGTGATTTAAGTCACAAGTGATGGCCTATTGCTGACCGAGCGTGCCGAGCGCTGTGCTCCCTGTGATTCAGTTCTTCTGGCAATCGGACGATAACCAATCAAGAACTATCCGAAGCAGCCGGGGAGCCCCCGCATGGAAGCCGAGTCGGAGCCGTACGTCCGTCTCGCGACCCTCCGCACCTTGCACCGGGTCGTGGCGGACCTCAACGCTGCCCGCAGCCTCGCTGGCACGCTCCAGGCCGTGGTCGAGGGCGCGGTGCACGGGCTCGGCTTCGACGCCGCCGCGGTCAGCCTGGTCCGGCCCGACGGCGACCTCGTGGTGGCGGCCGTCTGGGAGCTGGAGGAGAGCCCGATGGGCGGCCCCTCCGTCCTGCTCGGCCAGGTCGGCTCCCGGGAGTCCTGGGACCGGCTGCTCGGCGTCAGCGACCACTGGGGCACCCTGCGCTTCCTGCCGTACGACCGCGGCTGGGCCGTCGCCAGCGACATCCCGCGCTGGATCGGGGACGGCCCGCTGCCGGTGTACGCCAACGACTGGCACCCCGCCGACGGGCTGCTCGCCCCGATGTACAGCGCCGGCGGCGACCTCCTCGGCGTCCTCTCGGTGGACCGCCCGCGCAGCGGCAAGCGGCCCGGCGCCTGGACCCGCGAGGCGCTGGAGATGTTCTCGCTGCAGGCCTCCATCGCGATCGGCAACGCCCGGCTGCGGGCCGAGATGCAGCGCGCGCTGGCCCGCCTGGAGAAGGAGCAGCAGGCGCTGCGGGCCAGCGAGGAGAGCTTCCGCCAGGCCTTCGAGTACGCGCCCAGCGGGATGGCGATCACCGAGCTGCACGGCGTCGGGCGCGGCCAGCTGACCAGGGTGAACGACGCGCTCTGCCGACTGCTCGGCCGGCCCCGGGCGGTGCTGCGCCAGCAGAGCTTCGCCGACCTCGTGCACCCCGAGGACCGGGCGCTGCTGGAGCGCACCAGCGCCGAGAGCGGTCGTGCGGAGCTGCGGCTGTCCCGGCGGGACGGCGGCTACCAGTGGGTCTGCCTGCGCAACTCGATCGTCGCGGACGCGGCCGAGGGCCCGAGCTTCCTGCTCACCCACGTCGAGGACATCGAGGACCGCAAGCGGCACGAGTTCCAGCTCGCCCACCGGGCCAGCCACGACGCCCTGACCGGGCTGCCGAACGGCGCCGAGCTCAAGGCCCGGCTGGCCCGCCGGCTCTGCGCCCAGCCGCAGCCGGTCGGCGCCACCGGGGGGCAGGTCGAGGTGGCCTACCCGCAGCCGTACGGCTACCCGGCCGACTCCTACAGCGCGCACGCGGCGCACGACGGGCTGGAGGGCGCGGACCGGTACGCCGGGCCGGCGCACGGCTACGGCCTGCCCGAGGGGCTGCCGGGCGGGCTCGGCCCGGGCTTCGGGGAGCACGTGCACGCGGTGGTCCCGGCCGAGTACGGGCCGGGCGGAGAGGCCTGGTCGGCGCCGTTCCGCTCGGGCACCGCGGCGGCGGTGGACAAGGGGCTCGCGGTGCTCTTCTGCGACCTGGACGGCTTCAAGTCGATCAACGACCGGTTCGGCCACAACGCGGGCGACGCGGTGCTGGTCGAGGTCGCCCGGCGGCTGAGCCAGGCCGTCCGGGACGGCGACACGGTGGCCCGGCTCGGCGGCGACGAGTTCGTGGTGCTGGCGGACGGGATCGGCCGCGAGGAGGCCAAGGACCTCGCCCACCGGCTGCGGGGCGCGATCATCCCGCCGATGCGGATCGACGGACGGGCGATGCGGGTGGGGGTGAGCCTCGGCGTCGGCTGGGCCGGCTGCGGGATGAGCATCGAGGAGGTGCTGCAGACCGCGGACGAGCGGATGTACGACGAGAAGCGGGCCCGGGGCGGGGCGGTGCGCGGGGCGCGCGGCGAGCGCTCGCACCGGCGCGCGGGCTGAGCCGGCGGACGGCCCCCGCGGGCTCGGGCCGGCCCTGGTCGGTCCCGGTTACCCGTGAGTTGTCAAGGGTTCTTTTCCCGCCGTCACATACGGCAGGTAGGGTTCCCGGTACGACAGCGTCCATGATCTGCGCCGCCCGCAGCAGGCGGCGCACCGGATGGGGGAGCAGACCACCGTGACGACCGCCGGCAGCAACGGAGTGCCCGAGGGCCAGGGGGGCGGTGCCCCGCAGGACGACGACCCGTTCGGCTACCTCTACCGCCCGGCCGACGGTTCCACCGGGCAGCCGGCCGAGCCGCAGCAGGGGGTCCCGCGCACGCCGTACAGCCGCCCGATGGAGGTCGGGCGCGCCCAGTACGGCTACCCGCCGCGGGCACAACAGCAGCAACAGCAGCAGCCGTACGGCCAGCAGGGCATGCCGCCGCAGTACCCGGGCGGCCAGCCGCAGGCCCCGTACGGCCAGCCCGGCCCGCCGCAGCAGCCCGAGTACGGTGCGGCGCCCACCCAGCAGACCCGCTACGCCGAGCACTCCCGGCCGCAGCCGGGGGAGGAGCCGCGCAGCAGCGGCCGGAGCAAGGGCGCGGTGATCGGCGCGGTGGCCGTGGTCGCGGCGATAGCGATCGGGGCGGGCATAGCCCTCTCCACCGGGGACCCGGACGACAACAAGACCGGCAAGGGCGGCACCGCCACCACCGCCCCGCCGGCCACCACCACCCCGGGGCCGACCGCCACGACCGCCAGCGGCTCCCCCTCGGCGAGCGCCACCCCGGTCTCCGGACCGACGACCGTGGACGCGGGCCAGCTCCAGGGGCAGAACGCGCCCTCCGGCAACACCGTCAAGGGCGCCAAGTCGGCCGACGGCAGCTACCTGACGCTCCAGCCGGGCGGCTCGGTGACCTGGACCGGCGAGATCGCCACCGCCGGGTCGTACAAGCTGACGGTGCACTACAACTACTCGGGCGCGGAGTTCAAGGGCTCGGCCTCGGTGAACGGCAAGGACTGGCCGAGCGGGGTGACGTACAGGATCTACGGGCCGCAGCCCAAGGACCAGACCTCCGCCTGGTACAGCACCTGGATACTGCCGCAGTTCCAGGCCGGGCCGAACACGGTGACCCTCACGGTGCCCTCCGGCGCGGTCCTGGTCGACCAGATCACCATCGAGCCGGGCGGCTGAGCCCGCCCCTCCTCCGGACACACCACGGCCGCCCGTCCCCGCGTGGGGGAGGGCGGCCGTCGGCGTCGCTCAGGCGGGTTTGACGGTGGAGAACCTCTCGCCGCCGACGATCCACCGGCCGCGGCGCATCACCGCGACCAGGTCGTAGCCCTCCGAGT